>JAQBVJ010000114.1 GCA_027623235.1 Planctomycetota bacterium | reverse complement strand
ATGTGCTGCCGTCGCTTCGCGACTCAAAAGTGTGCAACTTCAAAAAGCGTGAGCGAGGGCGAAAGTCGATCGGCCTCGACCTCGCTACGGCATAGCCCCTCGCTGACGCTTCGGGTTACCTTCAGAGAGTGTCGTTTCCTTATTTCGCTTCTTTCGTCGTTCCTCAACAAAAAACGAACATCCCGAAGGACTGACATCATGGCAATTGGATTTGGAATCGTTGGCTGCGGAATGATCTCGCGATTTCACGCGAAGGCGATCGCAGACATTCGCGGAGCAAAGATTATCGCCTGCTTCGACAATTTTCATTCGGCCGCAGAGCGCTACGCCAGCGACATTGGCTGCACGGCGTACGAAAAGCTCGAAGACATGCTCGCCGATCCGGACGTCGACATCGTGACGATCTGCACTCCGAGCGGGGCTCACATGGAGCCTGCAGTGCTCGCCGCGAAAGCCGGTAAGCACGTCGTCGTGGAAAAACCGCTCGAGATTACTCTCAAGCGTTGCGACAAAATCATCGACGCGTGCAATAAGAACAAAGTCAAGCTTTGCACGATTTTCCCCTCGCGATTCAGCGCGGCCAACCTTGCCATGAAACAGGCGATTGACGAAGGCCGGTTCGGTCGCCTGACGCTGGGTGATTCCTTCGTCAAGTGGTGGCGGACGCAGGAGTACTACGACAGCGGCGGGTGGCGAGGCACGTTCGCGATGGATGGCGGCGGGGCGTTCATGAATCAGGGAATCCACAATGTGGACCTGCTGTACTGGTTCATGGGCGACATCTCTGAAGTGGCCGCGTTTACGGCGACGCTGGCTCACGAGCGGATCGAAGTCGAAGACGTCGGG
The DNA here is from genome assembly GCA_027623235.1 of Planctomycetota bacterium. Lineage (GTDB taxonomy): Bacteria > Planctomycetota > Planctomycetia > Planctomycetales > Planctomycetaceae > JAQBVJ01. The sequence continues at coordinate 22,438 of JAQBVJ010000114.1, read as the reverse complement.
GCCGCCACGCTGAAGTTCAAAAACGGAGCCGTCGGCGTTCTGGAATGCTCGACCGCTGCGTTTCCCGGTCTCCTGAAGAAGACGGAAATTCACGGCACGCAGGGATCGGCGATCGTCGAACAGGACACGATTCTGCTGTGGGACTTCGCAAAGAAATCGCCGAAGGACAAAGCAGTCCGCAGCAGGCTGATGGGAGGAAACTCGGGAACGGGCGGAGCCTCCGATCCCTCGGCCATCGACCACAGCGGCCATCGCGAGCAGCTCAAAGATTTCATCAAGGCAATCGAGTCGGGCGGCAAACCGGCCGTTGCGGGCGAGGACGGCCGCAAAAGCGTCGAGCTGATTCTGGCCATCTACAAATCGGCATGGACCGGGAAAGTCGTCAAGCTGCCACTCAAGTCCGACCCGAAACTACCGAAGTCGAATTGACGGATTTGCGGAATCCAGCGAAAGTTGCCTTCAATACACGTCGCTTCTCTCGCGAGGGAAGAATGGCGGTTTCAGCCCGTAAATGGTCAACGGAGTGACCTTTTAATGCAGTGGCTCAGGTTTCGGCGAAGACTGGAGTACGTCGCGTTCCGCGCGCTCATCGGAGCTGCGTACTGGATGCCCGTCTGGCTGCAGCGAATAATCGCGTGGTCCTTTGCTGTCCTGCTGTGCCGCGTGCTCCCCAAGAAGCTGACCCGTTACGAGGTCGCGCGGGACAACATCCGGCAGGCGTTTGGCGACGAATTCTCTGAAGAGAAGATCGACCAGATGATCTTCGGAATGTGGCAGCACCTTGTGCGAGTGGTCATCGAGGTTGTGCAGTTTCCGCGATTCGTCCGCCTGGAAAATATGTACAACATCGTCGAGTTTCGAAACAAGAATCCCGTCGTCAAGGCGCTGTGTTCCGGCCGGCCGGTGATCATGCTCGGTGGGCATTTTGGGAACTGGGAAACATCCATCGCGGCGTTTGGTGAGTTCGGATTTCCGATAGGCGTCGTGGCGAGACCGCTCGACAATCCGCTTCTCGATGAGTGGTTTCGGAAGTTCCGCGAGCACACCGGTCACGTGATGATCGACAAAAAAGGTGGCGGACCGCAGATGGTCGAGCGACTGAATAACGGCCAGCACCTGGCGATGCTCGGCGACCAGGACGCCGGGCGCAAAGGCGTCTTCGTGGACTTCTTCGGCCGACCAGCCTCGACGTTTAAATCGATCGCCCTGCTCGCGCTGCAGCACGACGCAATCATCTGCGTCGGCTACGCGCTCCGACTGCCCGACGACACGCACGACTCCAGCTGGGTGAAGTACGAACTCGGCTGTGAGGATGTCCTCGATTCTCGCGACTTCACGAGTGCCGACGCGATTCCCGAGCTGACTCAACAGTACTCAGCCGCGCTGGAACGAGCCATCCGGCGAGCTCCCGAGCAGTACTTCTGGGTGCATCGCCGCTGGAAAAGCCAGCCGCTTTCGAAGGCCGAACGCCAGGAACGCCGCGCCGCGTGAGCCCAATGGCCCCGGAGTTGTGCTGGCAGATTGTCGCCTTTCGCTCCGCGAAAGTAGCGCTGCTTTCGCGGAGCGAAAGGCGACATTCAGCACCACTCCGGGGCCATTGGAGCTTGCGCCGTGCCGCTACCCGTACTGGCGGGCGATGTCGCGCAGATGGTCGAGCGCCTCGTCGAGGTCCGGGACCTGGACACCGGGTTGTCGTCCGCCTCGATCGCATTCGCCGAGCAGAATCAGCTCCTCAAAGTCGGGCGACTGCTGCAGTCGGCGGAGGGCTCGATGACCGATGGTGCGATCGTGGATCGCGTGAGCCTCCATGTGGTGCTCGATCAACCAGGCCGTGCGGTCTGTGATGAATCCGTCGAGCGCCTCGAGGCCGGCCCCGACATGATCGCTCGGATCAAGTCCCTTGCCGACGTCGTGAAGTAATGCGGCGATCAGGAATTCCTCATCGTACGGCAACTCGTCGCAAGCCAGTTCGAAGACCTGCAGACTGTGGTACAGCACGTCGCCTTCCGGATGCCATTTCTTTGACTGCTCCCAGCCGTCGAGTGGCAGCATCAGCGCGCGGTAAATCTGAAATCGATCAACCTCGTTTTCCGCGGCATCAAGGTCCGCTTCGAGATCGATGTCCGGGTACTCGGCCCGCAGGAATTGTTCGAACTCCGGTAGCGTCGCCCGCTCCATTGCCTTGCCGGTGATCGAGCTTTTGAAAACGTAGCTGGCTTTGTCCGGTGTGTAGAGAGTCAGCTCGATCGGAAAACGCTCGGCAATGTGGATGTGTGTAAAGACGCGTTCCTCGCCGTGCTTGCGGATTTGCTTGTGCTCAAGGTCGTACTGCATGCCCTCGTCGTCGAGCGCACTCGTCACCGCTTCCGTGCTCGACACGAAGACGTGGATGTCGATGTCTGATCCCTGGCGGATGTGGCCGGTCAGCGTGCTGCCGATGATTTTCGGTCGGCAATGCTGGAGGAGATGCATCAGGCGGAGCGCTTCGATCCGCATTTCACGCAGCTTGTCGAAGCGACGATCGCCCTCGAAGAGACAGGCCATCCGCTGAATTTCTTCGCGGATTTCGGCATTGCCTGGCAGATCGGACGGCTTGACCCAGCCGTGGCAGATGCGGCGGGCGGCTTTCATCTTCGCCCGGTAGTACTCGGTCTCGCGCCGCTCGTACATCATTCGAGCGGCTTCGTACGTGATCTGTCGTCTCAGTTTTTCATTCGCCATCGGGCGTGCGCCGGTATGAAGCCCATCGTGCGGCGCCGGGCTGGAGAGAGAAGCGGCAATACGGCCGCATGATCCCTGGCTGGACAGGTCTTGTCGAGGAGGGTTCGCGCGAATCTGAAAGTTAACCCGGACGGTGTTTACAGAGCACCCTTGCCGGTCAGGACGACGCCGATGGTGCGGAACAGAATCTTGATGTCGTTCCACAGACAGCAGTTCTGAAGATACAGCAGGTCGAGGGCCACTTTGCGGCGAAAGCTTTCAATGTTGTTGTCGTAACCGTTGATGACCTGAGCCGGGCCGGTCAGACCGGGCTTCAGACCGAGCCGTTCGAGGTAGTCCGGAATCTCGTCCGAGAGCTGTACGATGAACTCGGGTCGCTCGGGGCGAGGGCCGACAAGCGACATTTCGCCGCGCAGGACATTCCAGAACTGCGGCAGCTCATCGAGCCTCGTCTTACGCAGGAACCGTCCGATCGGAGTCACACGAGGGTCGCCCTCCGTCGCGAACTGTGCGCCGTCCTTTTCTGCGTCGTTCCGCATCGTGCGGAATTTGTAGAGCACGAATGGCTTGCCGTAGTTGGAATCGTTGCGGCGGTCACTGCCGGTCCGGCGGTCGACTCCTGACGGCGGTGGCACGCTGGACTTGCGACGCTCATTTTTCTTCTGGCCCCGCAGGTTTAAACCGACTCGTTCCTGGCGGAAGACCATCGGTCCCGCGATGTCAGTTTGACGAGGATCGCTGTCAGCAGCATGACCGGCGAAAGCAGGATCAACGCGACGAACGAGACGCAGACGTCGAGGGTTCGTTTCTTGAAGCGGATCCAATGACTGAGGCAGCGAAGATTGTCTCGTGGCTGGACAAGACTGAGCCGCGTCACCCACTCGGCGGGTGGAAGGAATTCGGCGACGGCGTACCGTTCGACAAGTTCGCACAGTTCACTGCGCGACGATTCACTGCGCGAGGAATCGTCCGACGGTTGGACGTCGTCCGTTGACGGATCGGTCGGCCTGGGATCAGCGATCGAAGTTGCCATCAGAACCTGCGCGCGTGGTCACGGGAAGAGAGAGCCCAGGCAAACATAGGGTCCACTTTGCGCGAGTGCCTCACGCGAGGCGATCCTCGATCAAGCAGTCGTTCTTCGAGTCCACTTGTGCCGAATCTGCCGGTTCAACGGCTCGCTCGCTTACTTTTGCCGCCGTTCGACCACGTAAAACAGACTCTCCGCACGAAGATTCGCCGCGAAGGCGCCGGGCCGAGGACGACTGCCGATGATCGGAATTTCTTCGGCAATCTGAAAATCGAGCTGCGCGGTCAGGTCGCGAAAGTCGCGCATCGACATGAAATGCAGGTTGGGCGTGTTGTACCACTCGTACGGGAGGGCTTCGGTCACGGGAGCGCGACCTTCCAGCACGACCTGTCGCCGGACTTTCCAGTGAGCAAAGTTCGGAACGACAACAAGGGCGCGCGTGGCGATCCTCATCATCTCAGCGAGCACGGTTGAGGGATGTCGAACCTGCTGCAGAGTCTGGCTCAACACGGCATAGTCGAATCCCTGATCGGGGATTCCAGTGAGACCCTGGTCGAGGTCGGCACGGATGATCGGCAGGCCTCGCGCAAGGCTGCCCAGAATTCCATCGATGTCCAGCTCAATGCCCTGCACGAAGCAGTCATGATTGTCCCGCAGCTGACAGAGCAGTCGGCCGTCGCCGCAGCCAAGGTCGATGACCCGACTGCCGCGTTCAATGTGTTGCCGCAACAGCTCGTCGGTAACGGCTGCGGACGGGTCCGGCATGCAGTAGCGTCGTTTGCCCATGAGCGAATCGAGCCTGGAGTGAGACGGCAATGGTCATTGCAGAGTGAAACACGAGGGTAACCGCCTCGCCGTTCGCTGCGAAGCGATTCGATTCGGGAGAGGCATTCGACTCAGGACGGAATCGATCGATGAAAATGGACGTGCTGCCAGTCGCCCGTCTGTTTCTGCCAGACGCGCGTCTCTTCCGAAGCGGACGAGTGGGCACCGCCATCAGCGTCAATTTTCTGGCTGACCCGGATGTAAGTGACGACGGCACAGTTGCCCATAATACGGACATGAGGTGAGACAATCGTCGACTGCTTTGGCCGCCCGGTCGGATGCATTTGAAAATAGAATTCGTGAAAGGCCATTCCTTCGACAAGATGGCCGAGCGCTTCCGGCTCAAACGCCGTCAGGTTCGGGTCGCAGAGACGCGTGTAGGCTTCCCAGTCCTGCTGATCGATCGAGTCGAGGAGTTGCTGAGACAGTTTCAGAAGTGTGGTTTCGGTCGAGTCGCTCATGGATGAGGCCTTGTTCGGGTGGGGTCTTTTCAGTCGTCGGGTGACGGGAAAGAAAACAGCAGGCACTGCGGAGAGTGCCTGCTGTCTGTCAGTCTCAAACTGCGTCGGCTGCCTACTCAAACTTGAGCAGGTGGATATCGAAGATCAACACTTCGTTCGGGCCGATGGCTCCCTGGCTACCGCGCTCTTTATAAGCCAGTTCGGACGGGATGTAGAGCCGCCAGTGGGCTCCCGTTTTCATCAGTTGCAGCGCTTCTGTCCAACCGGCGATCACGCCTGTCACCGGGAAGTCGATTGGCGAATCATCCGCTGTCGGCGCATCGCCTTCGTACGATCCATCAAACACTTTGCCGCTGATCAGACGCCCTTTGTAGTGAGTGAAAACGCGGTTGTTCTTTGTCGGAATCGGTCCGGTCCCGGCCTTCACGATTTCATACTGCAGGCCACTCTTTGTGGTCTTGATGCCCTTTTTCTTCGCATTTCCTGCAAGGAACTCCTGGCCCTTCTTCAGGTTGGTTTCGCCAATCATCGCTTCGGCCTTCGTCAGCTCGGTCTGAAGTTTCGCGAAAACGGACTGCAGTTCCTCCCGGGTAAGAGCCGCCGGCTTTCCGTCCTGAGCATCTGCCAGTGCCTGGGCCACCATCGCCGGATTCAGCTTGAACTGATCCGTCGGGAACTGCCGTGCCAGGTTCATGCCGATCCCGTAGCTGACCTGATCCTGAAGCGTCTTCAGTTCCACTTTCGACTCTTTGGTGTCTTCCTTTTCGTCCTGAGCAGTTGCCATAAAAACAGCCGCCCCGGAGACGAGGACGACGGCAGCGAGCGGCCATGATTTCTTCATCGGAATTCTTTCTGGTGGGAGAGTGAGGAGGGATCGCCCAGCATCTTCAGGTCCGAGCAGACCACCGGGCGAATCGGGCAGAGATCGTAACAGTCCGCAGCCGCGATCGACACTCAGGTCGACTGGCCTGGCTTGTCCGCTCATTTTCGCGACCGGTAGACTGCACGCCCTTCAGAAATCACCGCCGACCCCGCCGAGGATGTCCTCATGCTGACTCGCCTTGTTCCGCTCGCTCTGGCCGCGTTCGTCCTGACTGCCTCTTTGGCGCAGGCAGAAGGTGAGATCTTCCCCGATCCCGGTCTGGAGGCGGCGATCAAGGCGGTCCTCAAAAAACAGGGCAAGGACACGATCAAAGAGGAAGACCTGAAGAACGTTTACCAGGTGACGGCGAAGGGCCAGGGAATCAAGAGTCTGTCCGGGCTCGAAAAGTGCCCGAACATCGTGCTGCTGGATTTTTCCGGAAACGAAATCGCAGACCTGAAACCCATCGGCGGGCTGAAGAATCTGCAATCGCTCGACCTGTCCGGAAACGCGATCAAGGATGCCGACCCGCTGAAAGAGCTCGCGAAGCTGCAATACCTGCAGCTCGCAGATAACCAGGTGACGGACGTCTCGTTTCTGAGCGGCCACAAGAAACTGTCGGCCCTCTATCTGTCCGGAAACAAAGTGGCAGACGTGAAGCCGCTTGAGGGACTGCCGAAGCTGTCGTCACTCTACCTTGAGAACAACCTGATCACGGATGTCAGCGCGCTCGGCAAGATTCGCTGGCTGGCGAATCTCGATCTGAAGGGCAACCAGATCGAGGACGTCTCGCCACTGACGGGTCTGACGGAACTGCGATTCACATTTCTACAGAACAACAAGGTCAAAGATTTCGGGCCGCTGGTCGAGATGGCAAAAAAGGATGTGGCGGGCGAAAAACGATTTGCTCCGTACTGGAAGCTCTATCTGGACGGGAACCCGGTCGATTCCGCAAAACACGACGCCCAGGTGGCGGAGCTGAAGACGGCTGGCGTGCGTGTGAACTGGCAACCGAAACAGCAGGCGGTCGCCCCGTAGCCGGCCATCGTGAGATTCGGAAGCGTGAGTAAGGCTGCCGGAGCTGCGCTGTGCTTGGTCCGGCCTGACTGAAAAGCTCACCCTTCGGCTTAAGGATTCAGGGCTTCGTCGAAGGAGCGGCGGCACTCTGGTACGATGTCCGCTTCCCTTAACTCTGGAGAATCCGATGCCGACTCTTCTCGCCCGTTTTGTGGCAGTGCTTGCTGTGTTCAGCCTCACCGCCGCGTTTTCGACGCCGGTTTTCGCCGACGCGTTTGATGATCACACCGGCTACTGGCTGAAGAAAGTGACTGATGACGGAAAGCCGGTCGAAACGCTCAGCATGCGGGACGGGTCGAGACTGAAATCGATCGGTCGCGGGATTTCCTCGCCGTGTGTCGTCGTCACAACGGATGAGAACAACCTGGTCAAAGCGATCGTCACATGGGGCTACCGCAAGAGTGCGGACGGCGAAAAAGTCCCGGTCGCTCTGATCGAAAAATACGTGACCTATCGCGGAGACCGTCGCAACCTGACCGTTGCCAGCGGAAAAGACGTGATGCTCTTCCCCGGTTTCGGCTTCAACTTCGACATTGGCCAGGTCGTGCCGAAAGGGCAGGGCGGCGATATCGAATGTACCGAGGACGGGTCACTGAAATCGGTGGACACGGCGAAACTGTTCGGCCTCGACGGACCGGCGACTCCGGATCCGGAACCGACAAAGTACCCGGATCCGAACTCGCATTCGGGCGTCGAGCCGACGGACTTCGCGGGCACCTGGCGAGTTCGCATCGACGGACGCTGGGAAGGCACGTGGGAAATCGATGTTGAGGATCGACGCATCTACGGCCGATTCATTTCGGACGACACGAAGAGTGTTTACGAGATCTCCGGCAAGATCACCGCGCTGCCTCACAACGCCAAAATCAAAGTCGAGCTCGCGCAGACTGATCAGGAGTTCGACGCGTTCCTGTGGACGAAGGACAAATCGGCAATGGCCGGCACCGTCATCATGGCCGACCGCAAGATCGGCTTCTTCGCGACTCGCGAGAAGATCGCAGCGCCCGAAGAGAAGTAGGTCAAGCTCAGCCTGACCTACGAACTGACTTCCCGGTTGAGTCCGCGAACTTCGAAACGCACGCTGGGATCCGGATTCGGGTTGCGTTTGAGGTTCCGGTAGATCTTCAGCGAGTAGCCGCTGCGGTCGCCCATACGGCCAGTGACCGGAACATCGTGGGTCAGCTCGAAGTGTTCGGGATGATCTCGCAGGAGTTTTCGAAACCGTTCAGCCGCGGGGATGTGCCTGGGCAGTGGTTCCTCGACGATCAGGAACTTCGGGTCGTAGCGGAAGATGATGTCGAGCAGTTGCTGCTCGTTCGATGCGTACTCGGCAAAGTCGGTCTCCGGGACACAGACGAAGCCGTAAAACAATTTGTCTCCGCGAAGGACCGTGTGCTGGCGTTGCGGGTCGAGATGCCGAACGTGGTACGTGAAGTTGCCATCAAGCCAGCCGTCGAACAGGAACCGCTCGGACTTGTCCGAATTGTCGAGCGTCCATTGAGCCGCGTCGCGATAGCCGGCGAGGTTTGGCCGGGGTGAACTGAGCGTGTGCGTCGTGGTCGCCCACAGCAGGCCTGCGATCAAAGCCGGACGCAGCACGACACGGTACTGGCCTTCGCACAGCAGACTGACGCCGCTCCACGCGAGAACGGCCAGTGCGGGCACCCAGTAAATTGCGTGCCGCATGTTCTGCTCGGCGATCGGTGTGAACGTTGCCCAGGTCGCAACCAGCATTGCGATGTAAGGCAGGTTCTCTCGCCGTCGTTCCCAGTCGCGAAGTCGCAACAGACCGATGAGAGCAGCAATCGTCAGGAAGGCTCCTACCTGAAGCGGAACCTGCGAAGGGTAAAACCAGAGCTTCTCCGCCAGCGATCGGCCGGCGTCTTCCTGCACGACGGATTGCGTGGCCTGCTTTGCATGGAGTGCTCCTACCTGCGAGGCCGCCACAAGATAAAACGGCGCGACCAGGACGACTGCAACGAGTCCCGCCAGCCAGACTTCTCGACGAAGCAGGATTGAGAACTGACCTCGCGCGAGCATCAGGAAGGCAAACATCGGCAGCAGATAAACCGCGTCAAATCGAGTCAGAGCGGCGCAGGCAGACGCGACCGCCGCAACGAAAATGTCTCGCCGTTGGAACTCGTCGAGGTACCTCACAAAATGAAACGTCGCGACCAGTCCGAAAGCCAGCGTCGGCATTTCGAGCATCACGTGCCGCGAGTACGTAAAGATCAGCGGCGTGAAGGAAAACAGCAGGACCGAGGCGGCGGCCACTCCTCGTCCGTGCGTCCTCGACACAAGTCGGAACAGGTACACGCAGGCCAGCATCGCAAACAGCGCGACGACGAATCTTGCGACGACAAACGACGTGCCGAAAGCGGTCATCGCCAGGCCTTCCACCAGATGAAACATCGGCGGCCACACGAGCAGACCCAGGGCCGGATACTGCACGTAGTAGGACTCGGCATAGCCCTTCACATCGGTGAGAGGTCGATCGGCCAGCAGGTCACGAAAGAAGACGCCGGTCATGACGTGCCGGTTTTCGTCGCCGTAGAAGACGGGTTCTTCCGGTTGTGGAATCGCCAGATGCGACGCCAGCACGACCAGCAGCGCAGGGAGAACCCACCACCAGGCCCCGGGGGCGGTGTTGTTCCATTTGCTGGCTTGACTGTGTCCTGTCACGTTGCTTCCTGGTGAGATCATCGGGAGTCAGGTTCTCGCAAAGGGAGCGGTACGGCGCGAGCCGTCCGGTGAATGCGCGTTGTTGCGCGGACGACCGGGCGGCTTGCGCCGCTCCGCTACTGCTTTACGATTTGCGCAGCAGCATCCAGAAGAGGTCCTCAGACGGGTACGGCAGATTCAGTGAATCAGGAATGACGGCTGCCGCGCCGCTCGCGAGTTTCGCGAGGAACGACTCACTGGCTTTGTGCCGCAGCAGCGATTTCGCGTGACCGGCGTTGAGCCACTTCTGTGGGATTCCCTTCGCGACCGGCGTGAATCCGAACTCGCCGAACAGAGCCGTTGTCGTCTCTGGCGAGAACCACTGCAGAACGCTGGGCGGACTGTACTCGTGCCAGGAATGCCCGAACGCTCGCGCGGTCCAGCTGCGAACGTTCCAGGTTTCGATCAGGCAGTGCCCGCCCGGTTTGACGAGGGACGACACTTTGTCCGCCGCCTCGCGCGGATCGACGAAATGACCCATGACCTGAATCATCGAGACCAGATCAAACGGCTCGGCTGATGAGAAGTCCTCGAGCGATCCGGTATGAATGTTGAGGCCAAGTGTTTCTCGACCGTACTTTGCGACGGCGTCGTTGGGTTCGAGTCCCTGGCCGCTCCAGCCACCTTCGCAAAAACCCTGCAGAACGAATCCCGCCGCCGCCCCGACATCAAGGACCGTTCCGGGTTCGATGTGGCGCGCCAGTCGCTTTGCGTAGCGGAGTCCGTGAGCTCTCAGCAGAGCGGACTCGCTGAGGTAGTCGTCGTAGCCGGCCCCGCCGCCGAAGAAATAATCATCGCCGTAAACCCGCTCGACGTGACCATCACACTCAGGCGGCTGGGCGAACCGGTGCGAGCAAGTCGAGCACTCGTGAATGGGCACGCCGTGCTTGTCGAACACGATTTGCGAAGCCGCCGCGCAAAGCGGGCAGGCGACGCCCGAGACTGTTGCGCGCGACGCCTCGGCGGTCGTGAATGGCGTCTGCTGAATTGTCCGCATCAGGAGCTCCGATCAGCTTCTTCCGTCGGCCGGGTGTTGGTCTTCGATCCGGTTGCCGTCCGATTCGTGAACGAGTTGCGGCGCGGTCTTCTGGTTTTCGGTTGTCAGTCCGTTCGGGTGATGACTCACCGGCAGCGGTTGCGTGCCTGGCAGTTTTCGATAGAGAAATCGCGGGTACTGCCCGCCACCGAACCAGCGTCGCGTGACTTGTTTGGCCTCAGCAAATCGAAGTCCGTAGTCGCGAACGAGTTCCCAGCGAACGTCGACAGACTCCCAGACCGGCGTGCGGTCCAGCGGTCCGTTGGACAGGACGTACAGCGGTTCGGCGTCATGAATCCAGGCACGGAAGGGGGCGAGTCCGGCTTCGACTTTCTCGCTTCGGCCACGCTGCCGAGCGATGTCTTCCAGGGCGACGATGGAGGGCGTCGTCCCGATCTCGCGACCGGTCAGACCGGATGGCACGTTTCCATACTGAGCCCACGCGACCTCACCATCGATCGTCCGTAATTCGGTCTGCAGATCGGCAATCGCCTGCTGCGAGCCGGCGGACGGAACAAAGTCGAGCGGATTGTAAAACGCCGTCGCAAGCTGCGCGGCAACGAGCAGTCCGGCGACAAGCGGTCCGCGCGTCGATTCCCGAACGGGCAGCCAGCGGAGGCACAGGTGGCAGAACAGAATGGCCGCCGCGACGAACGGGACAAACAGCGGGATCGGGTGGGAGTCACCGAAGCTCCGCACCGCGTAAAAGGTCAATGCAGAAGTCGACAGTACGATCACTGCCAGCAGTCGACCGACGCCGCTGGGGAACGACTCTCGGGCCAGCTGCCTCAGACTGAGAGCAGCCGTAATACACGCGGCTGAAATAAACGGCACAAAATGATTGTTCGCCGAACCGGCCGCCATCATCGTGAATGAGCAGACGGCCAAAGACGTCACACAGAACCAGGCCAGCGGAGTGACTCGACGTTCCTTGAGCCACGACTCGCGAAGGAAGAACAGAGTGAGAAGGCACAGAAACGGAACGAAATCGGTCAGAACAAACGCGGTTCTCGATGCGGCACTGACAACGCTGCGGTCCCACGAACCAGGCATCGCCAGTGTGGTCTCGTAAAAGCCTGGTCCAAGCCATCGCCCCAGCGTCAGATACAGCAGTGGGCCGCCAGTCAGGATGCCGGCGACGATCGCTTTCTTTGAGAGGTGGTTGGCTCGAAACAGCAGCGCGTAGAGCACAGCACAGCCGAAGAAAAGAGCTCCGTGCTGCTTCGTCCAGAATGCCAGCGTGAAACAAACGAGCCAGGCGACGTCGTGCCAGCGTCTCGTCCCGTACGCGAGAAACGCAAATCCGCTCAGCAGCCAGACGAGCAGCAGTGAATCCGGCAAAGCGACTGTCAGGCTCGCGTCCATGATGCGATAACTTGAGAAAAACAGTGCCCCTGCGACGCACGAGGCCGTCGCTGATCGCGACTCGCGCCAGGCGATCCAGCAGCAAAGTGCTCCCGAGAACACGGCACACAGGCACGACAGAAGACGCGGGCCGGCGAAGCTGTCTCCGAAGATCGCGTAAAACGGAGCGGCCAGCACGTAGTAAAGCGGCATGTAGGAAAGTGGAATAAACTCGGCGGACGGCCTCTGATAAATCGCCTCACCGCGGCAGACCTGCTGGATGTGCTGCAGGACGTCGCCTTCCATCGGCTCAAGGAAGCCCTCATAGCGGACATGGCTGACAGCCAGCGCCACGAAGATTCCCGCGAATACGACAAGGCACAACGCAGCCGCGATCAGGCCGGGCCTTGAAGTCTCGTTCGACAGCGGTCGCTGATGTTGAGATTCGATACTCATGGAGTTTCGTCATTCGTTTCGAAAAAGAGTCACGAAGCAGCGACCGCCGCGTGTGCTGGTTGAGTCGAAGAATCCGTGATGACGCTGCCCGGCACTTTGCGGAACGCCATGCCGGCCTGCCTTGCTGCGAGGCCGTCGGCGTCGCTGCGGTCGCCGATCACCAGGCACTCACCGGGAGAAACTCCGAGTCGACTTGCTGCGAGAAGGAATCCGTCCGGAGCTGGTTTCAGTCGGAGGTCCTCGGCGTCTCCTGAAGCGACGACCTCATCAAACAGATCCGCAATGCCGAGCGCCATAATTTTCGTCCGGGCCGGGTAATCACTCACCAGAGCCGTTCGTCCGCCCGCCCGGCGGAATTCGCGAATCTCGCGGATGAGCGACTTGCGGCGGAAGTGTTTCAACCAGCGCGACGGACGATCAAACATCCACTGAGTCACGGTGTGCTCAACGGTCGTAATGGGCAGGTCGAGCTTTCGCGCGGTCGCTTTGAGCTGATCGTGGAACGGATTGCCAGATCGGGCCGTGCCGTTTCGCGCTGCCTCGCGGATCTGTTCGTGCTCACGCCGAAACGTGCTGATGACTCGCCACACAGACGTGCCGGCGAAACACAGCTCGGCGGCCATCGCCAGTTTGACCGGCAGTTGTCGATACAGCGTGCCGTCCAGGTCGATCAGCCAGGCGGTGAAGTCGGATTGCGGACTCACCATGGCATCCACTCCGTCGGCCCGTAAACGCAAAAGGCACACGCCAGCAGCCACAGCACGCCGTTAATCAGAATCGGCAGGTCCTTCACGAACAGCCGCGACGGGTCGCCACCCTCGGCCTTCATGTGGATCAGGTAAAGGTAGCGGAAGATTCCGTAGATCACGAACGGTGTGGTGAGGACCAGGGCCCGCGATCCGAACCGCTCGGCGGTCAGATCGGACATCGTGTAGAGGGCGTACGTGACGACGGCGGCTCCGGCGGAGATCGTCATCATCAGGTCGAGGAAGTGCGTTGAGTAACCTTCCAGGCAGGATCGGTGGTTCGATGACTCTTCCTGGAGCACGCACAGCTCGTTCCGCCGTTTTCCAAATCCCACGACCAGAGCCAGCGTCAGAGTACACAGCACCAGCCACGGCGACGCGACCACTCCGACGGCAAAAGCCCCGGCAATTGCCCGCAGCACAAAGCCCAGCGCGATGATCATCACATCGAGAATGACGACATGCTTGAGCCGCACCGAGTAGGCGACATTCATTAACAGGTACAGCACAACCACCGTCAGAAACCTCGCGTTGATCAACGCGGCTCCAACGAGACTTGCCGTGGCGAGGCACAGCATCGTCGTGCCGACGGCTCCGCTGCTGATCTGTCCGGCGGCCAGTGGGCGATGCTTCTTTGTCGGGTGCAGCCGATCCTCTTCCAGATCGTTCAGATCGTTGAAGAGGTAAATGGAACTCGCGGCCAGGCTGAACAGCAGAAAAGCCTGCACGCTGAACGCGACCGCCAGCGGATCAAACATCTGCTGAGAAAAAATCAGCCCGCCGAACAGCAGAGCATTCTTGACCCACTGATGCGGGCGCAGGCTTTTCGCCAGAGCGTGCGTGGCTCGTGTCGATGAAGAAATCGGAAGTGTCGTCGAGTGAGTGCTCATCAGGTAATCTGCTTCCTCTGTCAGGCGTGAGCCAGCTCGGTCTGCGCGGGTGTCTTCACGCCAAGCTTCGCGTTCGCCGCCAGAGCGTGGTCTCTCATCGGGCCGACTTCGTAGTACCGAGTCATCAGGTCGATGGCCTTGCCGACCAGCTCGATCTTCCGCGTGCTGTCGTCCTTCATCGCCGGGAAAAAACTCAGACTGCCGTCCGCGTCGTCGTCTTTGCCCATGAAGTCGAGCGGGTGGAGCAGCAGTGACGGGGCAACCCGCATCGCCCGGCACAGCGTCAGAGCCATCCGCCAGTAGGTCATCGCCAGGCCGCGCGAGTACTGGTCCAGGTACAGCAGATAGCTGACGTGAATCGGCACTTTGAACAGCGGCATCGTCGTGACGGGAATCTCCAGCAGCTGGCCCTCGTCCAGCGTCCAGTGATACGGACGCAGCGGGCGGAAAACCTCGCCGATCGTGCCGAACAGTTTCTTGCGTTCCTTTTTCTGCTCGGCATCCAGCTTCGCCGTGAAGAAGTAATACAGCCGGGCGAGCGGTCCCAGAAACGTCGGAAACGTCGAGCAGTCGTACTCGTAGCCGCGCCGCTTCAGCACGGTGAGCACGTCCGGCGAGAGGCTGAACCCCGGACCTCGAAAGCCAGTCGGCTTTTCGCCCGTCGCCCTCATGAGAGCGTCTTCGGTCCGGGCGAATTCTTCATCGATCTTCGGCAGCGAGTACAGATGCAGCCAGGGCTCGTGGTTAAACGAGTGGTTGCCGACCTCATGCCCGGCCGCCGGGATCCGTTGCAGCGCCTCGTGATTTTTGTCCAGGGCCGCGTCCTGACCGACGATGAACACGGTGATGTTCAAATCCCGCTCAGCCAGGAAATCAAGGAACCGCGGCACCACGACGTCCAGGTACGACGGGAACGAATCCCACCCGGCATCGCCGTGGGTTTTCATGTAGGACCACTTGTTGTCCAGGTCGAGCGAGAGGCTGGCGATTTGTTTCATGGTAGAGTCGATGGTTGATGGTCGATGGTTGAGAGTGAATTTCGTCCCCTCACCGCTTGCCCCGGCAGCAACAGCGTCCGCACGGCATCCTCACCGAGCTTCACGGTGTCGTTCACGTTGAGCGTCGCGTTTGTGATCTGCGCCGAGTTCACTGCGAACACTCCCGGCAGGCTCGTCTTCATCGGGGGGAGACTGGCCGAGTAGTTCAACGTCGAGAGCGACACCACGTGCCGGAGTCGCGAGATTTTGAACGAGATCAGATCTTCCCGACTGAAGTGCGGATACATTTTTTCGAGGGCCGCGACGAAGCGTTCCTGAATTGACTCGTCGGATTCTTCAAACAGCGGGTCGTTCGGCGAGACGTACTTCGGCAGATAAACCAGCGAGTTGCCGCCGAATTCCTCGCGATCGACCAGCGTTGACATCTCGATGACCGCCGTGAACGGCACCCAGTCGTCGGTGATATTCGTCACGTAGTATTGGGCGAGAGGCTTTTTCAGCACGGCCGAGGCGCACACGATCCCCTGGTACTGCAGCCCGTTGTGCCGTTCGTGCTCGTCGTCGGTCAGATCCGGGCACAGCTTCGAAATGACTGGCGAGGGTGTTGTCAGGACGACTTGATCAAACTGCTCGCGGCTGCCGTTCGGACCTTCGACAAACGTCGATCCGTCCGGCGTCGCAGTGACTCTCGTCGGAGCAAACCCGGTGCGAATCTCAACACCCTCGTCGGCGAGGTGCGACGTGAATCGCTTGAGGATCTTCGAGTAGCCGCCCGGCACGTAACCGAACATCTCCTTCTTAAGACCCGTCCGCCGCGCGGCATACATCCGGGCAATGGTCGCCCAGATAAACGCGGCCGACGTTTTCGAGTAGTTCTCACCAAGCTTGGCTCGCAGCAGCGGCAGCCAGATTTTCTCGAAGGTGCGTTTGCCGGAGAGCTTTCGCAGCCAGTCGGCGACGGGAGTCTGTTCGAGCTTCTGCCAGTTCTTCACTTTCGACGCGTAGAAGATCGTGCCGCCGAGGCGGAACTTGTCGAGCAACCCGAGCGGCGGGAACTTCAGAAACTCAACGTTGTTCGACATCGAGTACAGCTCGCCGTCGGTGTAGAAGCCGGTCTTCGTCTCGACCCACTTCATGCCGCTTTCGAGACCGATCTCGCCCAGCAGTTTTCGCCAGTGCAGATCGGACAGCAGCGTGACGTGGTAATGCCGGTCCCACGTAACGTCGCCCACCTGCCACGCGTCGGCCAGCCCGCCCAGGTGCGGAGCCGCCTCCATCAGCGTGACCTGATTGCCCGCCTGCGTCAGCCGGTGTGCGATCGTCATCCCCAGGATGCCGCCGCCGATGATTCCGTAGTTCATAGTTGATAGTCGATTGTTGAGAGTTGAGAGCGCAGGCATTGTTGCCGAACGACTCAGTGGCTGAAGACGACTTCCGACTCTGTCTTCGTCACCGGCGGGTTCAATTCTGAGACCTCGCCGTTTTCGATCGCGTATTCGAGTTCACAGGCCGGGCAGCGCAGCTTCGGAAAGTTCGTCGGGATGTCCTTTGCGAATCTCACGATCAGCTGTCCGCACCGGCAGACGCAGCCGACGGACTTCGCCGGTGATCCCAGCACAAGGTGGAAGTCCGGCACGGATTTCGTCACGACCGAGCCCATTCCGACCATTGCAAAGCGGCCGATCGTGAGGTCGTTGCCGATCGTTGCCGCGGCTCCGATCGTTGCACCTTCCCGGACAAGCGTCGGCAGTGTGTGCTCATCCGGATCGGACGAGCGAAGCTGTGTGAGGTCCGGTGTCGTGGCACGCGGGAAGCGATCGTTCGTGAAGATCGTCCCGGCACTGATCATGACGCCGTCCTCAATCGTGACGGCGTTACAGATATAGACCATCGCGTTGATCTTCACGCGGTCGCCGATCACGACACCATACGCGACGTAGGTCTTCTCACCGATGATGCACTCTTCGCCGATCCGCGAATCATGCCGAATGTGGACGTTGTCCCAGACGGAAGTGCCTTCGCCGATCGTGACGTTGTCTTCGACAAGAGCTGTCGGGTGAATTCGAACTGCCATGTGTTGCCTCAGACTCTGCAGGGCCGGTTCCCACCGGCCGAAATGTCTCTCCCGATGGCCGGTAGGAACCGGCCCTGCGTCAGTTGCCAATGGAGGAAATATTCACAGCCACGACGACCAGTCCTCCGAACAGACACAGGGCCAGGGTGCCACAGACGATCAGGCTGAACTTCAGCGACCGGGTGAGCGGTCGCCCGTAAAGGTTTTGCAGGTGTTCGACGAATCGCCGTGCGAGATCGCTCACCGTCAGGACACCTTCCCGGCCGCCGCGACCGGGTCGGCTCCGCGAGCAGGCTCGGGCTGCCACGCTTCATGGACAACCTGTTGCCACTGGTTGTTGCGAAGCGACTTGTACGCCGTTTCGATGACCTCGACGGAAGCCAGTGCGTCGGCGGGGGTGACGAGCATCTTGTCTTCGCCGCGGATCGCTCTTGAAAAGTTTTCGATCTGGCCGCGGAAGGCCTGGAACTTGTTATAGCCGGTGCCGAACTGAACCCAGTCGGTGTCGTTTGAGCGGCGGTATTTCGACTCTTTCCAGCCGACCAGCACAGTGCCCTGTGAACCGTAAATGCTCAGGTAGTACGGCTGCTCTTTATTCATGCTCCACGACAGATCGATGCTGCCCATGACTCCCGATTCGGTCTTCACGAACATCCGCACGGTGTCTTCAACCGGCAGATCCTGAATGCGTTTTCCTTCGACGACCTGAAGTTCGGCGACCGGCCCGAGGAAGTATCGCAGGATGTCGACCGAGTGTGTGCCGTTGTCGATGAGAACTCCGCCGCCGCTGACTTCCGGCTTCGAATTCCAACGCTGTGACATGTCAACTCGCCCGGCGAAGACATTTTCGAAGAGGATGATGTCGCCGAGGATTCCCGAACTGACGATCGACTTCGCTCGGATAACGTCGTCGGCGTAGCGGAATTTCGTAGCCATCGTCAGCTTCACACCGTTCTTCGCGGCGGCATCGAACATTCGTCGAGCCGACTCGGAATCGATGGCGAGTGGCTTTTCACACAGCACGTTCAGGCCGCGGTCGGTCAGTTCGACAGCGATGTCCGGGTGAGTGATCGGCGGAGTACACACGACGACCGCGTCCAGGTCCTCGGCCTCAGCCATCTCCAGGTGAGTCCCGTAGCTGGCACAGCCGAGCGACTGAGCGATCGCTTCGGCCGCTTCCGTACGAACGTCGGCGACGGCGACCAGGTCGGCAACGTCCGAATCCTGAAACGCCTGCGCGTAAGCCTGAGCAATCCCGCCAGCTCCGACGAGTCCAAAACGAGTAGGCGTGCGTGCGATCATGTGAGAGCCTCGGAGGGTTGAGAGTTGATGGTTGAGAGAATCGTGCAGGCCGGATCAAGCGAAGCGCCGCTCCGGCAAACTCGCTGGCTGCCGGAACATCGTCGCTTCGCTCCTCGGTCCGTCTACTCAACGGTCTGCTCGACGCCGGTCAGTTCGGTGACGGCTTCACGCACGCTGACGGCGATGTAGTCAACGTGCTCCTGCGTGTAGTTCTCGTTCCATGGCAGAACCAGAACGTTTCGCAGAGCGTTCCAGGTCCCTTCGAACAGCGACTTGTCGTAGTTCACGGCCGATGGCTGGGCGAGTGTGAACGGCCAGCGACTGTCGCCGAACGTGACCTGATCGCGGAAGACCTGACAGCAGAACGCCGGTTTCTGGATGTAGCGCGGAGCACAGGCGATGCCCTTCTCGCGAAGCTTCCCGCCCAGTCCGACGGCTCCACCTTCGACGACGTTTTCGTCGACTCGCAGGCAGTACTTCCAGTAAGTGTGAACGGCTCCATCAGTGACCTGTGGCGTCTCGACGCCGGGCAGGCCTCGCAAAGCACTCGTGAGTGCGTCGGCCGTCCGAACTCGGGACTCAACAACGCCGTCCAGCTTCGGCAACTGAGCCAGCGCGACCGCGCCCTGCAGTTCGCTCATGCGATAGTTGAGGGCCAGGAAGTAGTGATCCGGCTTCTCGTCGCCGTAACCCCAGGCCTTGTTGATGAACAGGAAGAGGCGGCGAGCCAGCTCGTCGTCGTCGCTCACGCAGACTCCGCCTTCGCCGGTCGTGATGTGCTTGCCCTGCTGCAGACTGAAGCAGCCGATCGAGCCCAGCGTGCCGACGTAACGATCGTGGTAGCTGGTCAGGAAGGCCTGAGCACAGTCCTCGATGACGGGAATGCCGCGACCATTGGCCAGGTCCATGATCTCGTTCATGTCGCACGGATTGCCGAACAGGTGCGTGACGATGATCGCCTTCGTCCTTTCGGTCAGCCGGGCTTCAATCGTCTTCGCAGTGAGGTTGCAGGTGTGCGGATCGACGTCGGCGAAGACCGGGATAGCTCCCTGATAAAGGATCGGGGAGAGGCCGCCCATGTCGGTGATCGACGTTGTGATAATCTCATCGCCCGGTGACGGATTCACCGCCGCGACGGCACAGTGAATCGCCGCGGTGCCGCTCGAACAGGCATGCCCGTGCTTCGAGCCGACGAGCGATGCGAACTGCTGTTCAAACTGCTTTGTGAACTCGCCCCTGGTCGACGTGAGCGTTCCGCTGCGAAGGGCTGCAGCAAGGTTCTCAAGTTCCTCGGGGCCGAAGGTGCGGCCGGTGGAATCCTGGTCAGACGGAAGCGGGAGAACGTTGGACATGGCGAGGTTCCTTGGGAAGTTGATGGTTGAGAGTTGATGGTTGAGAGTTTTGAGTTGGTTGAATTCCGAGTGGCGCGTTACGCCGGAGGCGTTACATCCATGAGCCTGGGGTCAGCCGCGAACCGGCGCCACCCCAGGTAATCCGTTCGAGATGACGTCTACCCCGAAGGGGTTGCACAATCGTGTTCCCCTTTTTGTGGAACCCCTTCAGGGTTCGCGGCTGTGTCGGTGTCAACCTGGGGTGACGCCGGTTCGCGGCTGACCCCAGGCTGTTGGATGCAACCGCTTCGCGGTATCTGCTCGACTTGATTCGCGGCCGGCTCGCTTTGATTCGCGGTCTCCTCGCTTTGGTGCGCGGTCTCCTCGCTTACGCTTCGGGGTTCGATGCGCGAAGAGGGCTTGCTGAGCCACCGTTGCCGGACGATGCCGGCGATCAGCCGAAGGTGGTCGCGGATTGTCCGCACGGTTTTCATTTTCGATTCGCCGAAGATGCGGACTTCCAGGGTGGCAGGATGCTCGACGATCTTTGAGCCACGCAGACTGAGCTGCGCGACCATCTCGGCGGTGCCGAGGAATCCGTTCTCGACGAGCGGCAGCTTCTCGACGACCGATTTCCGGTAAACGCGAAAACAACTCGTCCAGGTGTGCAGCCGCGTCGGCAGCACGCAGCGGTACATCTGCGAAAGACCTTTTGACAGCAGCAGTCGCCAGCCGGGAACGTTTTTGACTTTGCCGTCCGGGTGGTAGGGCGAGGCGGTGACCAGGTCGACGCCGTCGACTAACAGTGGCAGCATCCGCTTCAGTTCGAGCGGGTCGTACGAGCAGTCACAATCCATCGACGCGACGATCTCGTGATCGGCCGAGCGGATGCCGGTGAGGATTCCCGCCGAGACGCCTGAGTTCTTTTCGTGCCGAACGAGTTTGCAGTTGGACTTGCCGCCGAAAATCGACTGCATCGTCGCCCAGGTCTCGTCCGAACTGCAGTCATCGACAAAGACAAACTGCGGCCGCCACGCGTCGCCGAGCTCGAACTCCAGCCGCTCCAGCGTCTTCGCCAGATACGGCAGTGTCGACTCTTCGTTGTAACACGGGATGACAATGGAAACGGGGGCGAGGGTTGAGGGCTGAGCGTCGAGGGAGGGAACTCGGATGGGCGACTGCCGCTCGTCTGTCAGCTCTCGCCTCTCCACCCGAGCCACCGGCTCAAGTTCCAACCCCAGTCGATCCGCGACCGTCCCGAACTCATACCGGCTCAAGTAGTCCTCCAGCACCCACCGCATCTTGTCGAGGTTGCGGTAGTGCCGGACTTTGTTGACTCGATCGACGGCCGAGATACGTGGCTGATCAGGGTCGAGCTCCCACGTGTGAAAGTACATCACGAAGGGGTGTTCGAGGTTGCGGTGCCAGTTCTCGACGGCCCGCCGCAGCAGTGTGTGAGGAATCTGGCGGAACCAGTTGCCGCCGGCGATCGGCACGCTGCAGCCCAGCACGTTTGCTGTGGATGGCGGCACTTCCCAGATCGTTCCGGTGCAGGCCTGGTGCTCATGGACGAAGCGGAGATGCGGCTCGCCAGAGAACGAGCGGAACATCGGCAGCACGCTGGAGTCGTACGCGTAACCGTCCTTTGCGAGGACGTCGAGCGTCCAGAGATCGTCCTCTCCAAACCAGCCGTCGGCGACCCGGTGACCGATGACACGGTGACCGGCGGCCGCTTCGAGGACCTCGCGAGTTCTCGCCAGGTCGTCGCGGAATTCCGCGAGGGACAGATCCCGGATGTTGCGGTGGTAAAAGCCGCGGCTGGCGATTTCGTGGCCACGGTCCGCGACCTCGGCAATCAGCTCGGGCATCTGCTCGGCGATCCAGCCAAGAACGAAGAACGTTGCCTTTGTGTCGTACTCATCCAGCAGGTCGAGCGTGGTGTGGGTCGTCCATTCGAGTCGCGTCTCGAAGCGGTACCACTGATCTTTTTCAATCAGCCGCTGAAACGCCGCGACCTGAAACCAGTCTTCGAGACCGACCGTCAGGATGTGCCGCTTTGTCACGTCACGCGGGCTGGCCGTCGAGGCGCGGTCACCCGGTGCCTCGACATCGAGACAACTTGCTGGCTGGGAATGAATCAGCGGTATTTGCGTCATCGCTCGGTGGTCCGGGCAGAATGACGGCTCCATCCTGGGAGAAGACGGTCCCTCAGCCTGAACATAGATCAGGAATTCGCCGCGTCCCGAATGGCATCTGCCGAATTGAACAGCGGAGGCGACCGACAGGCGGATTCGGCGGAGCGTGCCAATGTGTCACGACGTATTGCCCGCGCGCGGTTGAAACGGATCGTTGCCAAATCGCAACGTCCTGTGATGAGTTTCGCGGAGCCGCCGAAGCCTCTAATGTGCCGCCCAAGTCGCTGGCCGATTCGGAATCGACCGCCTCTGACTAAGGACCGGCGGTGAAATTAAATCGGTATCTGTGGTGAGAGGGTGTAGTTGTAGCGTGGGAGGAGATCGTCGAATTCGATCGGCATGTGTCTCTTGAATTCAGCGCTGGCTTTGCGG
>JAQBVJ010000113.1 GCA_027623235.1 Planctomycetota bacterium | reverse complement strand
CTGTTTCCTGTCTCCAGTGGTGGCGCAAATGTCGTGCCAAATGTGAATATTGTTCATGAAAATGTCGGGCGACTTATGTATAAACGACAGGCAGGAGAGGCCGTCCTACTTTGCCTTCGCCGTTTCCGCGACGAGCAAATCAAACGTCTTCCGGTTTTCGTGCATTGCGGCCACGATGTCGTCCGGGACTTTGCCTTCTTCGATGAGGGTCCAGTCGTCGTACTGGATGCTCCTCAGGAGGCCGAAGAACGGCTTCCACGGGTACATGTCGTTTCGCAGATCGTGGATGTGGATCGTGGCTCCGAAGTGCTTTTTGACCAGTTCGAAATTGTGCTCAAGGCCCTCGCCATTGAGGTCCGTCGGATTGCAGTTCCAGCAGATGACCGCGTTGGGATGATCGGCGATGTCCATCATCTGTTTGATGAGAGGCAGCTCGGCCGTGCCGCGGCCGTGGACTTCGACTCGAATCTGGACACCGTAGTCGGCTCCGTAAGTGGCGACCGCGCGAAGCGACTTGCCGATCTGCTCGATCGTCTTCTCGACGGGAACATCTTTTGGGAGCCCGTTCGGCCGGACTTTGACTCCGGTCCCGCCGACGTCTTTGCACAACCTGACAAAGGCTTTCGTGTCTTCGATGTTCCTGTCGACGACCGCTGGATCTTCTGAGTGATACTCGCAGGCACTCCCCAGCCCGACGAGCTCCACCTTCGAGTCCTCAAACTGTCTGCGGACTGCCTGCCGCTCTTCTTTGCCGAGCGTGATCTCGACGCCGTGCTTGTGAGTGCTCCGCAGCTCGACCCCGCCGAAGCCAGTCGTCTCGCAATTCTTAATGACCGTCGGCACGTCCCAGTCTTTGCCCCAGTTGTAAGTCACCAGACCGAGCTTCGGACTGAACGATTTCTCGGATGCCTGGGCTCGTGGCCTCAGGATGGATGAACCGGCGACGACGCTGGCTGCTGTGAATTTCAGAAATGTCCGGCGTGGAATAGTCATGCAACGCTCCTCGTTCGAAAACGGCCACTGCGGCCTGCTGGCGGAAAAAAGATCATACTTCCCCCGGCGATCCAGGACAGCCGCCCGGAGCGACAACCTTTCTATTCTTGCTGAGCCGTCCGGTCCTCCTCATGATTCCCGCCGAGCCGCATCCGGGAGCCGTTCCGGCCACGAAACTGAACACGACCGCTGAAGAAGGTGCCACGTGAAAGACAAGTCGCTGAATCTTGGTTTTGTCTCGGCCATCCTGCCCGAGGAATCGCTCGAAAGCTGCCTCTCTGTCGCTGGCGAGATCGGCTACTCCTGCGTTGAGGTCATGTGCTGGCCGGTCAGCAAGGCCGAGCGACGGTACGCCGGCATCACTCACATTGACGTGACCGATTTCAGTCAGGCTCAGGCCGACGACGTGAACGCCCTCGTCGAGAAAACCGGAGTTGCGATCAGCGGCCTGGGCTTCTATCCGAATCCGCTCGCACCGGATCAAGCCGAGTCAGCCGCCGCGGTGGCTCACATTCAGAAAGTCATCCAGGCGACGGCGACGCTCGGTCTCTCGACGATGAACACGTTCATCGGGCGAGACTGGACGAAGTCCGTTGACGATAACTGGCCGAGATTTCTGGAAGTCTGGACGCCGCTCATCAAGTTCGCCGAGGACCACGGAGTCCGCATCGGCATCGAAAACTGCCCGATGATTTTTTCCGCGGACGAGTGGCCAGGCGGCAAGAACCTCGCCTCACGCCCGGCTCTGTGGACCCGCATGTTCAGCGACATTCCCAGCGACAGCTTCGGCCTGAACTACGACCCGTCGCACATGGTGTGGCAGCAGATGGACTACATTCAGCCGATGCGCGACTTCGCCGACAAGCTGTTCCACGTCCACGCGAAGGACGTGCGAATCGACGAAGACCGCCTCAACCAGGTCGGCATTCTGGCACACCCGCTGGAGTATCACACACCGAAACTGCCCGGCCTGGGCGAGGTCAACTGGGGCCGGTTCTGCTCGGTGCTGGCCGACGTCGGTTACAGCGGCCCGGTCTGTGTCGAGGTCGAGGACCGCGCGTACGAAGGCACGCTGGACCTGCGAAAAGACTCGCTGCGACAAAGCCACACGTATCTGCGAAACTTCATCAGCGGTTAATGGAAGCCCCTTCTCCCCTTTGGAGAGAAGGTGGCCGAAGGCCGGATGAGGGGCGTGATGGTTATTCAGGACCGGCCACCTGCAGAAAGCTTCAAAAATGCCCAGACTCGTTGCCGGAGTTGACCTCGGAGGCACGACTGCCTCGCTCGCCCTTGCGGATCTCGACGGCACGATCGTCCACGAAAACAAAATCGCGACGGAGTCCTACGGAGGTCCGCAGCGGGTTCTTGAACGAATTGCCGAGGGCATCCTCGCGCTGGCTGAAGAAGCGGGCCAGAAGCCGGCCGCGCTGGGGATCGGCCTTCCCGGGCTGGTCGACATGGAAAGCGGAACGTCCCGGTTCATGCCGAACCTGCCGACAAACTGGGTGAACGTTGAAGTCTCTCAGATTCTGTCAGCGCTCATTGGCTGCCCGGTCAAGCTCATCAACGATGCCCGGGCGGCGACGCTGGGCGAGCTGCGATTCGGGCACGGTCGGGAAGCGGACAGCCTGGCACTGTTCACGCTCGGCACGGGAATCGGCGGCGGCATCGCGATCGACGGCAAGCTGCGGCTCGGCCCGATCGGCGCGGCGGGCGAGTTCGGTCACCTCGCCGTGCTTCCGTACGGGCCGATGTGCGGCTGCGGAAACCGCGGCTGCCTGGAAACGCTCATCAGTGGCCCGGCCCTCACCGGAGAAGCCGTCCGGCTGGTGCGCTCCGGGCGGGCTCCGATCTTGAATGAGCTTGTCAAAGGAGACATTTCGCTCGTCACACCCAAAACGATGGCGGAAGCCGCGAACGCGGGCGACGACGTTCTGAAAGCGACGATCACGCTGCGAGGCGAGTACCTGGGCATCGGAGCCGCGAACGTCGTGATGATCGTCCACCCGGAAATCATCGTGCTCAGTGGAGGCGTCGCCGAGATGGGCGAACTCATCCTCGAACCCGTGCGGCGCACGATCCGCGAACGAGTCAGCATGGTTCCCACCGAGGCGATTCGCGTCGAGAAATCCCAGATCGGAGAACGAGCCGGTCTGTGCGGAACCCTGGCACTCGCTGCGGACACAGTGACGGGCGAGCCTTCTTAATCCAGGTCCCACCAATAAAGGGTCGACCCCAGCCACCCGATTATTGAAGAATCAACTTTTATTCGTGGGACGTGGACTAAGCGGCTCGGCGCCTCGCACGCGAAATCAAGAAACAACTTCCGAGGCCGTCCCGTTGCTGTCAGCAAACTTCTCGACCGGCACATCCATTTTCTGAGCCATCGTCAGCAGCAGGTTGCTGAGGTGGGCTCTGCTGTTCACAGCGTTGTGGTAGATGCCTTTGTGTTTGTCGTAGCCTTTGAAGTCTTTCGTCAGGTTGTAGTCCACGTGTGAACCATGCTTGATCCCGAGCGAGGTCCCACCCGCCAGGACCAGCGGAAGACTGGCGTTTCCGTGGCTGTGTCCGTAGGCCATGCCGCTGCCGTAAAGGGCCATTGTCGTGTCGATCAGCGGCCCGTCCGCGTCTTTCACTTCTTTGAGTCGGTCGAGGAAATAGCCGAACTGCTGGAAGTTGAAGGCGTCACTGGCCAGCAGATCCTGCATCAGTTTCGGGTTGCCGTTGTGGTGCGAGAGCGAGTGCCGATCCTGCTTCACGCCAATCTCGGGAACCGCCGGACCGGTGCCTTCGTTGCCCGTGCTGAACGTGGCAACTCGCGTGAGGTCCGTCTGAAACGCCAGCACGATGATGTCGTACATCGTGCGGAGGTAGTCGCCAAGCTGCTCCAGCGAGATCGCCCGATTGAGCCGCGACTGAACGGCGGGAGCGACTTCGGGGCGAGGAACGTCAAGCCACTTGTCTGCCCGCTGCGTGCGAATCTCGACCTCTCTGACCGATGTGAGGTACTGCTCCAGCCGACCGCGATCGTCGCGTCCCAACTGATCACCCAGCGTTCGAGCTTCGTCGAGAACCACGTCCAGAATGCTGCCACGACGCTGCAGGCCTCGCCGCTGTTTCGCGACTCCACCCTGCGGTTCCTCAAACAGATCCCGAAAGACCACGCCCGGATTGCCTTGAGCCGGCAACTGAATTCCGTCGGCGTTGTACGACAGCGAATGTCCCTGATTGCTCAGTTCGATCGAAGAGAACCGAGTCTGCGGCGCGGTCACCTGAGCCATCAATTGATCGACGGAAATCGAATTGCGTTCAGCCTGCCCGATCTTCGCACCGGTCAGCCAGATGGAACTGCAGTTGTGGTGATGTCCCATCCCGCGCGGATGATACAGCCCGCTGATCGGCGTGATGACGTCTCGATGTTTCGCCAGTGACTGCAGCGGCTTCGACAACTGGTAATCAGCCCCGGCCGTGGCCATCTGAAACTCGTCCGTGTTTACCCCGTTGGGCAGATAAATAAACACGCTGCGTCGAGGACGTTTCGCTTTATCGGCGGCATGCAGCGGCTTCATGCAGTTCAGAAATGGAAGCGCCAGCGAAACGCCAATTCCACGCAACACGTGACGACGATTCAGTAACCACTGCTGTGAAAGAAAGCTGGCCATGCTCCGTGTCCTTGTTCGGGATACTGCTCCACCGGTCGCTGTCATTGTAAACGCAGAGAGTGCCTTCAGGCCCGTCCGCATCGCCAGGGTGTCAACCAGCACACAACTGAGCTATCCGGCCGCCACCTGCATTCCAGCCGTAAAGCCACTGAGTCACCGGCATGGGCCGTCGGAAAATTAACGCTGTGGTGTGGATCGCTGAAACATTTTCTTCGGAACGCGTCCAGGCTAACCTGCGTGATCTTAGTAACCCGAAGAGACTGTGAGTTTTTCAATGTGCCTGCGACTTTCAAGTTTTCGAAAAACTCACAACCTCGAAGCGTCAGCGAGGGTGAGCGTGATTCGAGATCGAGATGGCGACGCGGCTCGACTTTCGGCCTCATTGACGCGATGAAACTGCGGACAACTCCGGCCTCGGACGTGCCGTCTCGAGCCAACTCATTCGTCACCCGCGAACAGCGAATGGGCTGCGAAATCAACGGGAATTGTGGAAGCAGTGATGAGAATTCGATTTTGTGCCGCGTCGCTTCTGTGCTCGATCGTCGCCGTGTTTCAAACGGTGTCGGTCTGCGCGGGTGAGTTTCTCATTACGGAAGATGAAGCCCTTAAAACAATCGCGGCGGACACTCGCACGAAGTTCAAGCTGCCGGGCATCTGCATCGCGCTGCTCGACGGCGACCGCTCTGTGAGAGTCGCGGCGGACGGTATCCGAAAGGTCGGCGCGACAGAGCCGGTCACAGTCGGCGACAAGTTTCACCTTGGTTCATGCACAAAGGCGATGACGGCCACGATGATCGCGTGCGTGATTCACGACACAAAGCTTGAGTGGAATTCCACGATCGCGGACATCCTGCCAGACATTGCCGGGAAGGCACATCCTGACTTTCAGAAAGTCACCGTCCGGCAACTGGTCGACCATACTTCAGGTCTGCCAAAAGACAGCAAGCACATGTTTGGGATGAGCGAGGACGAATCGAGAACAGAAAACCGTCGCATCCTGTTCACGAAAGTCCTCGCCGACAAACCCTTGTCCAGGCCTGGTGAGAAGCATTCCTACAGCAATCTCGGCTTCATGCTGGCCGCCCTGATGGCGGAAACCGCAGCAGACATGTCCTGGCGGGAACTGATGACGAAGTACCTCTTCAAGCCGCTCGATATGAAAAGTGCGGGATTCGGACCACCCGGCACGAAGGGGAAGATTGATCAACCATGGGGACACGCTTCCGTATTCACGCTGCCGAAGCCACTGCAGCACGATAACCCGGAAGTGCTTGGACCGGCTGGTCGAGTTCACTGCACGCTGCCCGACTGGGCTCGCTTTGCGGCGTTGCACCTGGGACACATTCCCAAAGACTCAACGCTGACGAAGGCCGACCTGAAGTTGATGCACAGCCCTGCCAAAGGGCAGAACTACTCGGCCGGATGGGTTGTCACCAGCCGACCGTGGGCCAAAGGGAACGCTCTGACCCATGCCGGAAGCAACACGATGTGGTACGCGCTGGTGTGGATCGCTCCGGGAACCGACAAGGCTTACCTGGTGGCAACAAACACCGGCCAGTCGAATGCCTTTCCGGCCTGCGACGCAGCAGTGTCGGCCATGATCCTGATGAAAGAGCCGCAACCGTAAGCCAGGTGACGTCGCTCAGACATCCAGCTTGTCGGCGAGCAGTTCGAACCTCGGCACCTGACGGCCATCCACTTCAACCGTCTCTGCAAACATGGCCGCCGGACGAACCCACAGACCACGCTCGCCGTATTCCTGGCGGTAAACTACGAGCTGCTCGTCCGTCTCGCTGTGCCGCGCGACGCCGATGACGGAATACTCGTTGCCCTTGTAGTGGCGATAGCGACCTGCCTGAACGCAAGACATTCGTAACCTCGCGGAATCCTGAAACACTCACCCTTCCATCGACAGCCCGCAGACTGTGGCGGCTTTCGGACGGGAAACAACCGAAACGCGGCTTTGCATCGCCGGAGAGGAACTTGAATTCGAGATGCGTGTTGGATAAAAGGTCGGCACGCGGTCCGGATGCCGGACAACGAGGGCCCCCATCGTCTAGTGGCCCAGGATGCGGGATTCTCAGTCCCGAGACAGGGGTTCAAATCCCCTTGGGGGTAATCGCGTGACTCACGTTTACGATGCGAAAATCGGTCTGGAGTACACGTCACAGCACGCGGGAAGGCTCCAGGGATCTTGAAGGGATCAGGCCAGGATTTCGGTCAGTATCCCCGTGCTGTCTGCATACCTTTCGCGTTCGGCGCCGAGAGTCTGCAACTGGGTCAACCAGAGGTTGGCCAGCGGGGTGCCGGCTTTGCAGTGGACGTGCCTGCCCAGCTTCAGTGTTCCGCCCCCGCCTCCCGCGACGATCAGCGGCAGGTCGTTGTATTGATGCGTTGTCCCGTCGCCCATGCCGGCTCCGAGTGTGAAGATCGTATTGTCGAGCAGCGTTGTGCCGTTGGCTTCCTCAATGCCGTCCATTCGTTCGAGCAGTCGTGCGAATGCGGAGACATGGAAGCGGTCCAGTTTGAGAAGATCTTCCAGATGATTCTGCGGGCTATGAGTCATGGCGTGATGACTGTGCGGCTTGTCGAGGATTCCCTCCCAGTTGGTTGGCGTCGTCCACCTCTCGGGGCCCACCATCAGCGAACCGACGCTGGTGATGCTGCTTTGCAAGGCTGTTACCAGTAGATCGCCCATCAGATGAATGTACTCATCGCGAGGCAGATGCTCGGCCGGGCGTTCGACCTTTGCGGCGGCGAGTTCGGACTTCATCGAGTCAATGCGATCCATCCGCGTCTCGATCGTGCGGATCGCCTCGAAGTACTCGTCAAACTTTCGTTGGTCAGAAGTACTCAGCCGCTTCTGCAATTGCTGGGCGTTGCCGAGAGCCAGATCGGTGATGTTTCGGAATCGTGTGTTGGCTCGGGTGCCGAACAGCCGGTCGTAAACCTGTCGCGGGTTCCTCATGGAAGGGGCGACATGACCTGTGCCGTACCAGGACATATTGTCGAAGTAGATCGATTCAATGTTGTTTTTATGATCGTTGCAGCTCAGTTCCAGAGTCGAATAAGGCGTTGCCTGGCCAATGGTGTCGGCGGCAACGTGGTCCAGAGTTCGAGCGAGCGGATAGGCGGAGTTTTTTACTTCAAACGGAGCAACACTCGTCAGGAAGCAGGACGCGGCCTGAGCATGTGAGTCGGTTCCGTGCTGGAAGGTGCGATCCATGCCGGTGATCAGTGAAATCCGGTCCCGCATGTTGTGAAGCGGGGCCAGTGTCGGCGTAAACGTCAGAGGGTGGCTGCCGACCGGGACCGTCTTGCCCTCGAAACGCCAGACGTTGTTCTGGCCGGCGAACTTTGGCAACGGCCGGTCGCCTTCGCCGGGGAAGAAGCCTCGCCGCACAATTCCGTTCGGCAGGTAAAAGAAGGCCAGTCGCTGCGCCGGAGCGGTCGCCTTTCTGTCTTCTGCGTTGCAGCGGTCCGTGAAGCTTTCGAGCCACGGGAGGCTCAGGGCGACACCGCCCGCCCCGGCGAGAAATCGGCGTCGAGAAATCGAAGGAGCGTTTTGTTGATTTGTCATGGTTCTGCAATCTGATTGTTTGTTGCTCGGATTTTCGTTCCCACAAACACAGGAGAAACTCTTCCTGTAATTCGGTGGCCTCAATTTCCGTCACTCTGTTCTGTCGGACTCTGCATGTTCTTGTGAAGAAACGGCTCGCTCATGGCGACGCTCTTGAGCACAACACGCATCTGGTCCTGGCCGGTCATCGCCTTTGCGGTCATGTCGTCCAGTGCAGGGGAATCGGCTGGTCCCAGGTCCCGGCCAAGTGCGTAGGAAAGAAGATGGGAGACGAAGCCGCGGACGAACCGCTGTTTCTCCTTCAGAAGCAGGCTCTTGAATTCGACCACGGTTTTGAATTCGTGCTGATTAAACAAGATGCCGCTGACGTCCACATCGCGTCCGTTCTCGTACGTATCGCGCCAGACTCCGGTCGGACCGTAATTCTCCAGTGCAAAACCAAGCGGGTCGATTCTGTTGTGACAGCCAGCACAGTCGGCACGTTTGCGATGCACGGCGAGTCGTTCCCGAATCGTCAGTTTCTCCAGTTCCGCTTTATCGACTTCCGGCAGAGGCGGAACGTCGGCCGGCGGCGGCTCCGGGGGATCGTTGAAGATCACCGCGTTCACCCAGGCACCGCGAGTAATCGGCTGAGTCCGGGTCGGAGTGGACGTCATGGTCATAATCGCTGCGTTGGTGATCACGCCGCCTCGACGCGGGTCGTCCAGCGGAACACGTTTAAAAAGTTGCACCTGGACGTCGTGCCCTCCGTTGGATTCTCCCTCGTAATTCTGGCGAAGCATGTCGCTCTGCCAGGTGAACTTCGGGTCCAGGAGATCCACAATCGACCGGTCTTCAACGTAAACCGTTTCGAAGAGCAGCAATGGCTCAGACATCATGTGAAGACTGGTCCGGTACCCGTGGTAGTAGAAGTACGGGAACTTGTCCGGATCCGGGATGGACGTGATCAGCCGATCGAGTTGCAGCCACTGAGCCGGGAAGTTGTCGCAGAATCGGCTCGACCTGACGTCGTTCATCATTCGATCGATCTGCGTGTTGAGCGTTTCGGGATCACTCAACGTGCCTGACTCGGCGAGGTCCAGCAAGGTGTCGTCCGGGATGCTGCTCCAGAAAAACTGAGCGAGTCGCGACGCCAGCTCGAAGTCAGTCACACGCTGGCGACCTCGACTTTTGCGGTCGGGCGATTCCTGATCGAGCGTTTCGTAGGAGTAAAGGAAATCCGGCATCCCCAGGACTGCTCCCACCACGGTTCGCATCGTGTCCTCAAGTGAAGCACCTGACGCGAGCTGGGCCTCCGCAAACTTCGTGAATCGATCGAGGGTCGCGGGATCAACAGGTCGACGAAACGCGCGTCGCAGCAGTTTTTCAAGCCGGCCCCGGATTGCATCGACGTCGGCGATCGGAGCCGGGGCGACCTTCGGGACGGGCTTGCGCCCGGTCACATCGACGTAGTCCAGACCGAAGAAGTGTTTTGTTGACCGGTTGTTCTTTCCGGCACATTTGAATGTCAGCGTGTGCGGGCCGGTTGTGATCTTCACGGAAACATCGTGGACGGTATGCACAACTTTCGGGTCGTACAGATCGATGGTCTCGCCAATCTTCACGTCATCCAGAGAGACCTCGAACGATCCATAGTCAGGGGCTTTCGTGAACGCGAAGCTCAGGCCGCTGCCTGCCTCGGTCACTTCGAAGGACAGCTTCAATGCCGGACCCGCTTTTGGACACAGCCAGAATAGCTGCGCCTCGCTACTCCAGTCGCTTCCGAATGCTCGCATGTCCTGCAACCCGGCTCGACCTTTGGGTCTGCCAACAAGTTTCAGAGGGCCGCCTGTTTCCGCCTCGTATCGGCCGTCGACAACTCCACGTGCCGACTGACCAGGCTCAGCAAACAGCCAGTCCCAGCTGCGGCATTCCCCGGGGTTGAGGTCCGGGCTCTCGACGATCGTCTGACTCAACTGAAGAAACGATTCCATCAGCAGCGGTGAAAGCGTCAGGTGGTCAGCGCGATTGTCGAAACCGTGTTCCGCGCGTTTGTCCTGAGGAAATGCCGCGACCCCGTTGAAGCCCTCCGGGCGCTGATTGTCGATGTCCTTGGCCAGAGGACGGCTTGAGACGTGTACCTGCTCAGGCATCTTTCGCGTCTCAGGCCGGAAGTAATCATCGCGCCGCCGCAGCAGTCGCTCATTGAGCTGGAAGATGTCGCGATCCAGTTCGAGCAGATCAACCACGGCGTTGTTGTACTGAAACCGGTTCATTCGTCGGATCGGAGCAGGGGCAAACGCCTGCGTCTTTAAAGCCTGACCAAGCAGCGTCTGGAGCTGCTCGACCATCTGCTTTCGCGTCCCGTCCTGAAGTGCCGGCTCGTCTTCCGGCGGCATCTCTCGATCCTTAAGGACCGTGATCAGCTTTTCGAGCAACTCGGGTCGGACAAGCAGGTCGTCGCCCGATTTCAGCGCCAGCAGGTTGACCTTGCCCTCAAGCTTCCCGCCGTTGCCGTGACATTTGATGCAGCTCGCTTTGAACGCCGACAGCAGCGACGTCGCGGAATCGTCGGCCCGCAATGACGAGGACAGACCGATAGACAGCACCAGGGCGATGGACGTTGTGACCGCGTGACCCATGATCTTGAACTCACGTTCTTTGAGTAGCTCTGAAGTGTGTCTCGACCACTATCGTCGACTCATCGGTCGGGTTTCGCAATTGTCCTCGGAAGTTGAGCCTTCGTCCGGTAGCGGAGCGGCGCAAGCCGCCCGGTTTTGCATGGGAAATCACACCCGGACCGGACGGCTTGCGCCAAGCCGCTACCTTTTCACCGGGCTGTCGGCCAATACTGTTCGGCACGGCCTCTGCGTCGGTCGTTTAACGTTGAGCCGCAGGCGAGAACTTCGGTGGCGGAGCTCGCGATGAACCACCGCGACATCGCCGCCACCCTCGGATTTGTTTCCACAGCGCCGCGATGACCCGATTTTCGCCTCCGGCTCAACGTTAAACGACTCTGTGTTAAACGACTCTGTGTCATCAAACTGCGGATCGCATCGTCAGGCGGGAACCGTGCCCAACACTATTGGCTGTCAGCCGGCATTCATCCGTTTTTCAGGCAAAGATCTCATGGACAACGTTGCCTTCGACATCGGTCAGTCGGAAGTCCCGGCCGGCGTAGCGATAGGTCAGTTGCTCGTGATTCAGGCCGAGGGCGTGCAGGAGAGTGGCGTGGAAGTCGTGGATGTGGACCTTGTTTTCGGCCGCGTAGTAACCGTAATCGTCGGTTGAGCCGTAACGGAATCCGCCTTTCGTTCCACCGCCGGCCAGCCACATGGTAAAGCCCTCGGGATTGTGGTCGCGGCCGTCGGTCGTCTCGGCAGTGGGCGTGCGGCCGAACTCGCTGCCCCACCAGATCAGCGTGTCGTCCAGCAGACCTCGCTGCTTGAGATCCGTCAGCAGGCCGGCGATCGGCAAGTCCACTTCCTTCGCATTCTTCTCGTGATCGCGTTTCAAATTGGCGTGCTGGTCCCACTGCACCTTGTCGTCGTTATGAGTCACCTGGATGAACCGCACTCCTGCCTCGGCAAAGCGGCGAGCCAGCAGGCACATCCGTCCGAAGTTCTTCGTCTCCGGCTGATCCATCCCGTAGAGCTTAATCGTCGAGGCCGACTCGCCGGACAGGTCTTCAACTTTGGGAATCTCAGACTGCATACGGAACGCGAGCTCGAACGAATTGATTCGTGCCTCAAGTGAAGCCTCCGCGCCGGTCTGTTTGAGATGCTCGCGGTTGAGCTTGTTCAGTCGCTCGAGCTGCAGTTGCTGAATCTCGCGCGGCAGCTTCGAGTTCTGAATGAACTTCACGCGTGCTTTTTCAGACGGCACGCTCGCGTCGCCGAGAGACGCGCCGTTGTGAGCCGCCGGCAGAAACGCGCTGCTCCAGTTGTTGACGCCGCCAAACGCCAGCGTCGGGCAGATCGTGACGAAGGCCGGAAGGTTCGAGTTCTCCGTGCCCAGACCGTAGCTGACCCACGACCCGATACTCGGCCGGATGAAACTGTCGCTACCCGTGTGCAGCTTCATCATCGCGCCGCCATGAGCCGGGTTCGTCCCATAACACGAATGCAGCATGCAGATGTCGTCGACGCAGCGGGCAACGTGAGGAAACAATTCACTGGCCCACAACCCGCTCTCACCGTGCTGACGAAACTTCCACGGTGACCGCAGCAGATTTTTCGTCGCGTTGAACTGCACACGCGGCTTGGCGAACGGCAGCGGTTTTCCGTCGTCGCGAGTCAGCAGCGGCTTCGGATCGAACGTGTCCACCTGGGACGGTCCACCGGACATCAGCAGAAAGATAATCCGCTTCGCCCGAGCCGGAACGAGCGGCAGTTTTGGTGCGAGCGGATTCGCGTCCTCGCCACTTGCCACTGTCTCACCGGCAAGCATCGACGCCAGCGCGAGCGCCCCGAAACCCACTCCGGTGCGCTGGAGCAGCGTCCGGCGGGACATGTTTGGCGCGATGTTGGTGCTGAAATTCATTTCGTCCCGTCGAGGTTATCGCACATAGATGAACTCGTTGGCGGCCAGCGTCACGTGACAGAGTGCGGCCCATGTTTCCCGTCGTTGTTTTTCGTTTTGCTTCCCGGCGGGCGTCAGCTTCGCCAGAAATTCGCGGTCGGATGTCCGTTCGCGTTCCGTCGGCTTTCGTCCGAACGCGAGCCGGTAAAGTCGTGCGAGCCGCTCGTCATCGCTGCCGGCTTCAGCCAGCAGGCGACGGGCCAGCTCCGAGGCGGACTCCATGACCAGATCGCTGTTGAGCATCAGCAGCGCCTGCGAGGCGACGACCGTCGTGGACCGGTTGCCGCTTGAGACGGCGGGGTCAGGAAAATCGAGCAGCTGGAAAACGTCGTAGACGTTGTTGCGGACAACCGGCAGATAGAGCGACCGGCGAGGGCTGTCGTAGGTCGTTTTGTCGATGGACGTGTGGTCGAAGAAGTAAGCCCGATTTTTCAGCGTCAACAACGAGCCGCCCATCGTTTCGTCGAGCCGGCCGCTCACAAACAGCAGCGAATCCCGGACGGCTTCGGCTTCGAGGCGTCGAATGGGGGCTCTGCTGAAGAGTCGGTTTTCCGGGTCACTTCGAAGACTCAGGGGCGAGACCGTCGCGGACTGCTGCCAGGTGCTCGACAAGAGGATTCGCCGGTGAAGCGACTTCATTGACCAGCCATCCTCGATAAACCGTCGGGCGAGCCAGTCGAGCAGCATCGGGTGCGAGGGGGCCTCGCCGAGTAATCCCAGATTGTCCGTCGATCGAACGATGCCCTGGCCGAAGTGCCAGCCCCAGATGCGGTTGACGATGACGCGGGCAGTCAGCGGGTTCTGTGAATCGACAAGCCACTCCGCCAGCTGACGTCGGCCGCTTTCTTTGTCAGTCATCGTCGGCAGCCGCGCGCCCTTCAGCACGGTTGGCGTGCGACGCGGAACGACGTCGCCCAGCGTGAGTGGATCGCCGCGCAGATGCACGGCGATGTCGACGACTTTGTCCTCGGTAACACCCATCGCGGCGGGAAGATCGGGGCCTTCCTTCTGCAGCGCGGCGAGTTCGTCTCGAAGAGTTTTCAGTTTGGCTTTCGCCTCGGGCGAGTACTGCGACTCAAGGTTTTCCGGCTGGCTGTCGCCGCCCGGCGAAGGCTTCGCGGGACGGCTCGCTCGGACTTGACGGTCCGCTTCGACGATGAAGTCCGCGATTGCCTTTTTGCTGGACTCGACCTTTTCATCGAAGGCTTTCTGAATCGCCGTGGCCGCTGAGGATGGCAGCAGATGCTCGTGCCACTCGGCCACCTTCTGATACTTCCGCATTGTCAGCGTGCTTTTGAAGATACCTGCCAGGCCGTAGTAATCCTCAGCGGAGATCGGGTCGAATTTGTGGTCGTGGCAGCGGGCACAGCCGAGCGTCAGACCGAGGAACGCTCGGCCCGTCGTGTCGAGCTGCTCGTCGATGATGTCCATCCGCATTTTCGGCTCGTCCGTTTCGGCAAGGACTTTCGGGCCGATGCTGAGAAAGCCGGTCGCGATGAGCTGCTCGTGTCGCTGATCTTCGCTGCCAAACGGCAGAAGGTCGCCGGCGAGCTGTTCTGTGAGGAATCGATCGAACGGCTTGTCCTGATTGAACGCCGAGACCACGTAATCGCGATACCGCCAGGCGTTTCCATGACAGATGTTTTCGTCGAACCCGTTTGAGTCCGCGTAGCGTGCCACGTCGAGCCAGTGCCGTCCCCAGCGCTGCCCGTAATGTGGTGAGGCGAGCAGACGATCCACCACTTTCGCGAACGCGTCAGGAGACTCGTCGACCAGAAACGCGTCGATCTCTGCGGGAGTCGGCGGGAGACCGGCCAGATTAAACGTGACGCGTCGAATGAGGGTTCGTCGATCGGCTCGCGGAGCCGGATTCAGCCCGGCCTCGTCGAGCCTCGCAAGAATGAAGTGGTCAACGTCCGACTCCGGCCAGGCGGTGTTCGAGACGGCCGGCCGTGGTGTCTCAACCAGCGGCTGGAATGACCAGTGGTCGGGATCCCGCAGAGTCTGTGCGGTCTTCTGCGTCGGTGGAAACGGAGCACCCATCTCCACCCAGCGAACCAGCGTGGCAATCTGCGGTTTCGTCAGCTGGCCGCCTTTCGGCATGCGCAGGTCTTTGTCGGCCTCGCGAAGCCGCTCAATGAGGAGGCTCTTCTTCGGACTGCCGACCACGATTGCGGCTCCGGAATCTCCGCCGCGAAGCATCGCCTCGCGCGAGTCCAGCCGCAGGCTTCCCCACTGTTTCTTCGGGCCGTGACACTTGAGGCACTGCTCAGCGAGAAGCGGGCGGACGCTGGTTTCGAAGAATCGCAGCTGCTCTGCTGACGGAGTGACCGCGGCCGCCGGTTCGTCTGCGGCAAGAAGGACACTCATCAACAACACGACAACGTTCACGGGATTCTCCGCAAGTTCTTTCGGAGCAAATGCAGGACGGCCTCTGTATCCAGCCCGCCGCATGACAGGGTAGATTGTCCCGCGACAGTCAACCACCACAGGAGGGAGTTCGCGTGTCCGGCACCAACTGGCGGATTGTTCTGCTGCTGATGGGATACGCAGCGATCGGGCATTTTAATCGTGTCGGCATTTCGGTGGCCGGCGACGAGCTGTTCATTCCGAAACTGGGCATCTCTGAACCGCGGATGGGCTGGGTCTATACCGCTTTCCTGATCGTCTACACGATCGGCATGCTGCCGGCGGGGTGGCTGATCGACCGGATCGGGGCAGGGCGAGCGCTGGCTCTGTTCGGCCTGACGATGGGCACGTTCGTGGTGCTCACCGGAGTTCAAGGATGGTTTACGAATTCGCCGCACAGCCTATGGATCAGCCTGCTGGTCATCCGCGGCCTGGCCGGAGTCTGCAACGCACCGCTGCATCCGGGAGCCGCTCATGTCGTGTCCGACGTCATGCCGGTCGACCGGCGAGCCACCGCGAACGGGCTGATCACGGCCGGAGCCCTGATCGGAATCGCGTGCTGCTACCCGGCGTTCGGCTGGCTGATGGACACGCTCACCTGGCAATGGTCGTTCGTCGCCGGCGGCCTGGCTCTGATGGGCTACAGTCTGCTGTGGCGAGGTCTCGCGCTGCCATTGCTGCCTCATCCCCGGCCGCCGGGAACCGTCACTGCACTCGCACCGGATCGGAAAGAGAAATCGCGCGCCGATGACGAATCGCACTCCACACTGCCGGCGCCCGATCCGTGGTCGCTGCTGCGGTCCAGAAACCTCTGGCTGCTGACGCTCAGTTATGCGGCGTACGGCTATTTTCAGTACCTCTTCTTTTACTGGATGGGTCACTACTTCAAACACGAACTGCTGATTCCTGCCGTGGAAGCCCGCTGGGCTTCGTTCTGGATCTCACTGGCCATGGGGGCCGGCATGGCACTCGGCGGACGCTGCACCGACATTGTCAGCAGTCGCCTGGGCATCATTCGCGGGAGGCGAGCGGTCGTGCTGACCGGCATGGGACTGGGAGCCGTCTTCGGCCTGATCGCTGTCAACGTCGACACTTTTTTGACAGTCGCCATCTGCATGGGCATCTCAATGGCGGCGGTCGGAATGTGCGAGGGAGTCTTCTGGACCACTGCGACGGACATCGGCGGTCGATCACGCGGCCTGTCGGGAGCATTCATGAACACTGGGGGAAATATCGGCGGACTCATCTCACCGGTGCTGACGCCCCTGATGGCCGATTCGTTAGGCTGGCCCAAAGCCATCGCCGTGGCCTGTGTGATCAGTGGAATCGGCGGTGCCGTGTGGCTTCTGATCACGCCGCCAGTCCCCGAGGACAAGTGACACAGGCAGTCGGGACACGTCGACCCTCACGGCGAATGCAACGTCTACCGAACGCTCACAACTGACCTCACTCGACGAAACCCCCAGGGAGCACTTTTCATGCTGACGCCCGTGAAGCAACTTGGTTATGCCATCGTCCTGTGCGACGACATCGATCGGATGAAAGCATTTTATCGCGATCTGTTTCCGTTCCCGATCGACTCGGAATCCGATGAGACGCTCGCGTTCCAGGTCGGCTCGACAATGATCGGCCTGCGCAAACGCACGCGCGACTACGACGGCCGAGGCGGAGGCCCCGAGTCACCAGGCCTGCAGTTGGCGTTTCTGGTCTCACCCGAAGAAGTCGACGAGTGCTACCAGGTGCTGCTCGAAAAAGGTGTGAGGATTCTCGACCCTCCGGCCAATCAACCGCGCGGCCATCGGACGGCGTACTTTGCCGATCCCGAGGGAAACATTCTGGAGGTGTATGCGGAGATCCGACCGTCCTCCACATGACGAACGTCGGATGCCGCCGACTCATGCCGGAATTCATTGCCTTGCTTCATCAGATGCCATGTCTTCATTCTCGCCGTCGATGGTTTAATCGAGAGGAAATAAAACCTCGTGTGTGACGACGCGGCCGGTGGGAACCGGCCCTCCGGAATTCGGGTCGTGCGCGTTGATAGATTGCGGAAAAGCGGATGTCTGCTTTCCTGCGGCCTTCAAATGTCACGCGTACGCGGATCTGGTCCGGCAGGTCATTGAGTTCGCTCTGACTGTTCCACAGGACTGCCAGCGCAACGAACACCACAATCAGGAGTCGAATGGATGAGTTGTTCCTTTGAGTTTCCAACTGAGGAAAGCGGTGCCGTCGGCAGCAACAATTGTCAGTGCCTCCGTCGCACCTGCTTTCGGCGGCCATTCCGGTTGAGCCACACCGCCGCCTATGCGGGTGGTTGACCAGAATCGCTCTGGCTGTGGTCCAGGGATTCCGGATTTCGTATCGCGCGTACGGACTGACCAATCACGTCACTGAGGAGTGATGTTGTCGTTCCGATCCAGAGGAACGTGTAGCCTCTTGCCTGGAGTTCCTTTGCGTTCGTGCCGGCCCAGACTTTCTTGCCTGCGTTGTCCGCGGCCGCCTTCACTTTCTCCAGTGCGTCCACGAATGCCGGGTCGTCAGGATTCCAGCAACACCCGAGGTCTGCGGACAGATCGTAGGGACCAAGCCCCAGGGCGGTGACGATGGGATGTGCCGCCAGAGAGGCTGCACCATCGACGCCGGCCTGCGACTCGATTTGCGGAATGACAATGAAATGTTCCTCGAACTCGGTTCTCCACGTTTCGTAGTGGTAATTGTCGAGCCAGTAGTTGCCCATCCCTCCCGGTCGTCGGCGACCACGAGGTGGCATCAGAATTGCCTTCTGCACTTCGTCAAGCTGGGTTGCCGTTTCGACACAGGGGAGAAGTAACCCACAAGGGCCCATGTCGATCGCGCGGCGTATGATCGACTCTTCACACGAGACTGTGCGCACGAGGACGGGGAAATCCGCCAGGCGAGCCGTCTGACAAATGTGACTGACCAGTTCGTCGGAGAAGTGTCCGTGTTCGCGGTCAATGACGAGGTAGTCCAGACCGTTGTTTCGGCAGATCTCGACCAGAAAAGGCCATGCCTGATCCGTCGCCATGATTCCGATGACTGGATTGTCGGACGCCAGCTTTGCTTTCAAATCTGCTGCCGGTTTCAGCATCTGCTGAAGGCCCCTGTAAAATGGAAACGTTGGGATATCGGGAATCTGGACCTGACGATCGCCGGGTCCGTGAACTCAGCATCACGGCGGGTGCTGATGCAGGAGTAACATAGATGCCATCGGTTGATGATTCACAGGCCACGCGGTTTGCTGCCGACGGTTTTCTGGTTTGCGAAGACCTGTTGTCCAGCAAACGGGTGGATGTTCTGAGCCGACGCATGTCTGAGATTGTCTCAGGCGTTGGACGTTCATTTCCCGCGTCACTCATCGAATTCGAACCGGGTGCAAATGGAGTCAAATCGGAGGCGACGGTTCGCAAGATCAATCAGTGCACAGCACACGAAGAGCTTTTTATGGCATGCGCCGCCGAATCTGGAATTCTCGACATTGTGGAATCTCTGATTGGACCGGACATCAAGCTGTACGGCAGCCAATGTTTCATGAAGCCGCCCGGCGGAATCGAAAAGCCGTGGCATCAGGATTCGGCCTATTTCCCGATCGAACCAGCAGAGCTCGTGACCTGCTGGATTGCTCTGGACGAGGCGACCATCGAAAACGGTTGCCTCGCATTCATTCGAGGAAGCCATCGCGGACCGATTCTCGATCATGACCAACCCTGGATGGTCGGCGGCCGGACCGACATGCAGGTGCGGGACGAGCAGATTGACATCACTCGCGAAGTTCACATCGAACTGAAGCGGGGAAGCTGCTCGTTCCATCACAGCAGACTTCTGCATCGGTCCGGGGCCAATCAGACAGACAAGCCAAGACGTGGGCTGGCGTTTCATTACATGTCGTCTCGATCACGCTGGACGGATTCGGCCAGGCCCAGCGCGACTTATCCGCTACTCCGAGGACAGGAATACGATGGGCATGTCTAACGCCCCTCTCTGGTGATTCGCTGAG
Organism: Planctomycetota bacterium; assembly: GCA_027623235.1. Taxonomy (GTDB): domain Bacteria; phylum Planctomycetota; class Planctomycetia; order Planctomycetales; family Planctomycetaceae; genus JAQBVJ01. Next base: position 4,086 of record JAQBVJ010000113.1, on the reverse strand, counting down.
CCATTCAGCGGCGTCGCGGTCTCGGCCTGTAACTGTTCGTGTTAAAAGTCGCTTCGCTTCATGCTATGATCGCAGATTCCATTTCGGGCGACTGGGATCCACAGGTACAGAACTCATGCTGACATTAACTGGAAACCGACTCCGCATGTGTGACGGGGTCGCGCGTCGATCGTTTCTGCAGGTTGGCGGTCTGGCGATGGGATGCCTGTCACTGCCGCAGATTCTGCGGGCTCAGCAAACAGCGGGCGAATCGTTGCAGCATAAAGCCGTGATCATGATCTTCCTGGCCGGAGGACCTCCGCATCAGGACATGCTGGATCTGAAGCCGGAAGCTCCCGTCGAAGTCCGCGGTGAGTTCGATCCGATCGACACGAACGTCCCGGGAATTCAGATCAGCGAACTCATGCCGCGTGTGGCCAGGATGATGGATCGCTTTGCCATCATTCGATCGCTCACCGGAGCCGAAGGGCGACACGACGCGTTTGAGTGCTGCACGGGACATCATTTTCGCGGCAATCAGCCTCAGGGCGGCTGGCCGGCGATGGGTTCGTCGCTGTCGCGCCTGATGGGGCCGGTCGATCCGTCCGTCCCACCTTACGTCGACCTGTCGCACAAGATGGCTCACGATCCCTGGAACATTAAAGGGTCGGGATTTCTGGGAATGAATCACGCACCGTTCCGGCCGGACGGTGAGTCCATGCAGAACATCACGTTGCGGGACATCTCTGGAGATCGGCTCAACAGCCGGACGTCACTCCTGTCCGACCTGGATCGCTTTCGCCGAGCGACTGACCAGAACCTGGCGGCCGGCCTGTATGACGATTTCACCGAACAGGCGCTCGGCGTGCTGACCTCATCAAAACTTGTTGAGGCGATGGACCTGACGAAGGAAGACCCGGCCACACGAGCCCTATACGGCAAGGACGATCCCGATGTCCTGGGATATTCACACGACAAGGGCTATCAGTCGATCATGTCTCGGTTCCTGCAGGCTCGGCGTCTGGTCGAAGCTGGAGCCCGTTGCGTGACGTGCAGCTTCGCTCACTTCGACTGGCACGGGCAGAATTTCAATAACGCGCGTAAGGTTGTCCCGCTGCTCGACCAGGGCGTCGCAGCACTGGTCGAAGACCTGCACGAACGAGGCCTCGACAAAGACGTGACCGTGCTTGTCTGGGGCGAATTCGGCCGAACACCGAAGATCAATGAGCGAGCCGGCCGCGACCACTGGCCCCGAGTCCACGCGGCACTGCTGGCCGGTGGAGGCATGCCGACCGGCCAGGTCATTGGCTCAACCAACCGCCTGGCCGAAGAGGCGTCTGATCGTCCCGTGCACATGCAGGAAGTTTTTGCCACCGTATATCGCAACCTGGGAATCGACGTGGCGAGCACTACGATCCCCGACAACAACGGCCGCCCGCAGTACCTGATCGACCACCACGAGCCGATCGCGGAACTGTCATGACCGCCGCAGTCAGGTCCGTATGGTCTACTTTGCCAGCCGATCGCTGGAACACCTCGGCCGATAATTCAGCACTGGATACAGGTCCGGATTCGAAACGGTTGTCTGAATTCAACGCGCCCGAATCGATGGCGACGCCGTACACTGGGCTGCAGGATCGAACAGGCGTTTGCTGAGTGCTGGCAGCGGACCCCGGAATCAAGACTGAAGGACACGGTGATCGGATGCCGGTTTCATTGACACCAACACAAGGTGCATCGAACGAGAGCTGCGCAGATCATCGGTCGGGACCGTTGTTGTCGAGGCGTCGCGTGTTGCAGGCAGGTGGCATCGGGGCTGTCGGATTGACCCTCGCTGACCTGCTGCAGGCGGAAGCCACTGAGAATCCGACGACGGCACCTGGCACTCCACCAAAGTCCTGCATCTTCATCCATCAATATGGTGGCTTGAGTCAGTTGGACTCGTGGGATTTGAAGCCCGATGCGCCACGGGAGATCCGTGGGCCCTACCTGCCGATTCAGACCGCGACGCCGGGTTTTCAAATCTGCGAGCTGATGCCGCAGCTCGCCAGCATGTCGGAGCACATCGCAGTCATTCGCTCGATGACGCATCACATGGCTGAGCACAGACAGGCCAACTCGATGACTCTGGCCGGTCGAACGAAACCGGCCGCTGATGATCCGTCGTTCGGAGCAATCGTCACTCAGTTGCGACCTTCCGAATCGACTCTGCCGGGACATGTGTGGCTGCAGAAATATGGCGGAGGTGCTGCGCCACCGGACCACACGTATCTGACCGGCGGCCGACTGGGCATGGGCTGTGCTCCGATGCTGATCGGCGAACGTCATGATGACAATCCGGCTTCAGCGGACTTCCGGGTCCGAGCGTTTGACGCTCCAGCAGATGTCTCGTTGCAGCGACTGGAGCAACGTCGAACTGTGTTGCAGGGATTTCAGCAGCACTCACCACTGGGCCGCTCTCCCGAATTCGAAGCGCAGGACTTATACCAGCGGCGGTCCTTTGAATTACTGCATGGTTCCGCCGCAAAAACAGCTTTTGATATCGACCAGGAAGAGGCAGCCGTCAGAGACCGCTACGGGCGGAACCCGCTGGGGCAGAGCCTTCTGCTTGCTCGACGCCTGATCGAGTCCGGTGTGCGACTGGTCAATGTCGTCGCCTGGACGGGGCTGGCGGTCGACGAGAAGTTTGTCAGCGTTGAGACGTGGGACATGCATGGCAATGCCGATGTCGGGATCTTCGAAAACGGCTGGAACGGATTGCCGTTCGCGTTGCCTCGCACGGACCAGGCGGTGGCGACGTTGCTGGAAGACCTGCGCTCCCGCGGGCTGCTGGATTCCACTCTGGTCGTGCTCGTTGGCGAGTTCGGCAGAACGCCGGTCATTCGGAAAGGTGGTCGCCGCATCGGCCGCGACCACTGGCCGCAATGCTATTCCGCAATGATGGCGGGTGCCGGCATCCGCGGAGGAGCCGTCTATGGCGAATCCGACCAACGCGCTGGTTACGTCAAAACCAATCCCGTCACACTGGAAGATTTCACGGCCACACTCTTCGCCGCGATGGGGATTAATCCAGCCGCACGGCTCAGCCCCGATGGCTTTACAGATCCCGCCAGCCATGGCAATCCGATTGCGGCGTTGCTGTAGGCGGTGCCGAATCTTCAGCCGCCCCTCGTGAGACCACTGGCTCAGAGAACAGGACCATCGACTGCGCCCACAACGGTCGTGACAACGGCCGCGACAACGACACCGCAGAGTCGCGTCAGTCCCGTGGCTGGTTGTTGCCGTCGAGGTCGGTGAGGTAGTCGTAAAGGTCGTCGGGGTTTGCGAGTGCCTCAGTTGCAGCGTGACGACTTTGTCTTTCATCAGACTGACAAGGCGGCTCAGCAGGCTGGAGTGTGCCTCGCGGCCTTCCCAGGGAGACAGCGTCAGCAGTACCAGGCTGGTCGGCTCACCATCCACGGATTCAAAGTTGATTCCCTGCGGGGCGATGCCGATTGCTCCGACAAAGTGGTCAACATCGAGAGTTCTGAGATGCGGGAAGGCGAGGCCTCGACCGATCGCTGATGAGCCGTGGCGCTCCCGCGTCAGAAGTTCGCTGATGATCTTTTCGGCGTGCTGGCGGTCGATGTGTTCTTCCCGGGCCAGGCTCTGCACCAGCAGGCTGATGACCGACGACTTGCCGGTCCCGGGACGGATCGTCTCGATGCGGGAGCGGCGGAAGATCGACGTCAACTGAAGAGACGGCTCCGGCTGCGAGGCGGCACGACTGGATGACGGGACAGATGATGCCTCGTTCAAATTCGGGGTCGCAGTCACGAGGCTTTCTCCGGACCAGAACACTTAAACGGGATCGCGGAGAGTGTTCCGGCAAGCCGCGTGCCAGCTTTGCCATTGCCGAATGATTCGCGGCAAGTCCGTTGAAAACACCCGGGCTTCTGCCGCGAGGCACCGGTGAAGGAGCCTTTCTCGTGGCCGAACAGTTCGCTTTCGAGCAGCGTTTCCGGCAGAGCTCCCAGTGTGTAGCGACAATTAGTTTTCCCGGCTGGCGACAATTAGAAGTTCCGGTTGATGACTGTGTTGCTTGGGCGTTGGCCGTGGTGCTGACTC
>JAQBVJ010000243.1 GCA_027623235.1 Planctomycetota bacterium | reverse complement strand
AACGCGGGCATTTCACACACACCTGGCACTCAATGAAACCGCGCAAAAACACGGACCAATCGCAAGACCGCGTCGGCAAAACCAATTCAAGTCCGGGTTAAACGAGCGAGGGGCGAGATGTGCGACGCCCTCACTGGCCGTGAGCCAGAAACAGCGCGGCGGCGAGGACTCCGCCGATAATCGGGCCGACGACCGGCACCCAGGAGTACGACCAGTCGCTGTCCCGCTTGCCGGGGATCGGCATCAGAAAATGGATGATCCGCGGCCCAAGATCCCGAACCGGATTGATGGCGTAGCCAGTCGTTCCGCCAAGCGCCAGTCCGATGACGAAAACGATCAGGCCTACTCCGACAGCACCGATTGAGCCCAGGCCGACGGTGACTTCGACTGTCGCAGATCCCTCGCGCGTCGAGAATTCCGGGGCGGTCATCATCAGCACGGCATAGACCAGAACGAACGTGCCGACCGCTTCACAGAACGCGTTGTGCGGCAGGTTGCGGATCGCGGGACTGTTGCAGAAGGTCGCGAGTTTCGCGTCGGCGTCCTCGGTCACAGCGTAGTGAGGTGCGTAGAAGACGTACGCGATGGCGGCTCCGACCATGGCCCCGCCCATTTGAGCAAGTGCGTAGCCGGCAACGAGGTTCCATTCGAACTTGCCCGCAACGGCAAGCCCGATCGTGACGGCCGGGTTGAGGTGAGCTCCACTGACGTCGCCGACACAGGCCACTGCCGCAAAGACTGCAAATCCCCAGCCGGCCGTAATCACAATCAGCCCGGAGTCGTGCCCCTTCGTCTGCTTGAGCAGCACGTTCGCAACCACTCCCGTTCCAAGGAGCAGGAGAATCGCCGTGCCGATGAATTCTGCCAGGTAGACGTTCACAGGTTTCTCCGTGGTGAAAACCTTTCATAACCCGATACGTCAGCGGGGGCGACGTCGTGATTGCACGCCCCTGTCCAATCGCCCTCGTTGACGCCTCAAGGTTGTGAGTTTTTCGAAAAGTTGAAAGTAGCAGGCACACTCGGTGTGCCGTATGCGCAGAAAATACAAGGTTGAGGGCAGGTTCGGGCGGACGGCACACGGAGTGTGCCTGCCACATTGAAAAACTCACACGCTCTTCGGGTTACCTGTTCGGAAGAAGGCTACAAAATAAAAAGGGCCTGCCGAAAATGGCAGGCCCCTCAGCAATCTCATTAAATATTATCCGTCAGCGGTTCGCTGTTTCCGCGATTGGTAACTCGACCAGAACATCGACGATTTGCTCGGGAGGCGCATCGGCTTCCGGGGCCAGGACTGTGTCGACCAGGAAGTAAAGCAACTGTCGGAGCTGGTCGTTCTCCACGTCGTCGGCAAGAGCCTCGGCGCGGGCTCGTGATTTGTCGACGAGGGCCTCGGCTTTGTCGAAGACTCCCAGTTGCTCGTAGAGGCGGCGGAGTCTCGGGGCTCGGAATTCGTCGGTCGGAGACAGGTCGAGGATTTCCTGCAGCTCTTTCCGCTGTGCGTCTGAGGCCGCTTCGATGGCCAGAGCGAGCATGACCGTCGGCCGAAGTGCCTGGGCGTCCTGGCCGGAGAGCAGCTTGTTGTTGCGGTCGCCGCGCCAGTCTTTCAGATCGTTGAGCACCTGGAAGCCAACTCCCAAATGGCGACTGAACTTCGGCACCATTTCTTCGTACTCACCCAGCGGCCCGGCCATTCGCAGGCCGGAATACAAAGCGGCTTCGAAGGCTGGCGACGTTTTCAACGCGTAAATCTGCAGCGCGTCGATCGGAGTCAGGTCGAGCGTCGGGCGGGTTTCCCACGCCATTTCCGCTCCCTGACCGTCGCACAGCTTGATGTGAGCTTGAGCCATCCGCTCGGAAACATCGCACGCGGTTTCTGCGTCGAAGTCCTGGCGGCACGAGTTCAACAGCTGATACCCGAGTCCGATCAGATGGTCGCCGACGTTGATCGCCGAGCCGAGGCCGTGCGTCCGGTGGAGCGTCTCGCGACCGTAGCGGAACAGATCGTCGTCTTCGATGTCGTCGTGGACGAGCGATGCTTTATGAAACGCCTCGATCGACATCGCAACGCGGCAAACGGAATCCGGCACGGGCAGCCGATCGACCTGTTCCAGATCGAGCATCTGCATCTTGCCACCGGTCATCGCGTCGTAGGCCGCCAGCGTGATGAACGGCCGGAACCGCTTGCCGCCGTGCTGCAGCCAGTCGTACGCGACCTTCTCGGTGAACGCGATTGGCGAGTCGGCTTTCTTCGGGTCCTTCGTGCGGACTCGCGGCAGGAGGCGGTCGAAGTCTTTCTCGAAGAGGAAATTCGACGCGCGGATCAGCGGCAGGTAGCTCGGCGTTTCTTTCTCGGTCAGCGGCTCGTACCGGTCGAGGACCTCAAAGACCCAGCTCTGGTCGAGCGTTGTGTTCTTGCAGTCGCCCGAGTGAAGCGGAATCGCGTACGACGGAACGCCGGCGATCAGAACTTTGTCGATCGCTTTCTCAAGCACGTTGAGGCACGCGACGCCCAGGATGCCGTCGATGTAGCCGCTGACGATGATTTTCAGGACGATTGGCGAGCCTTCCGCCACGAGCACTTTGTAGCCCAGCTTCTCGGCCGTGACTTTGTAGTCGGCGATCGAGCAGGCTCCGCAGGTTTCGCAGTCGAGGCCAAACTCGTCGTAGTCAGCCGGGCAGCCCTCGGCATGCTTCAGACAGTGAGGCAGCAGCAGCAGCCGTCGTTCGAACGGGATCGACAGAAACTGCCGTTTCCAGAAGAAGTTGCCAATCAGAACGGCGACGAAGCCGACGTACTTTTCCGGCAGGTCAAGTTCGCCGAGCAGCTGCCTCGACCACTCTTCCAGTTGCGGCTTCATGAAGCTCCGGCCGCGGTCGAGCGTGTCCGCGAACTTCTCCGCTTCCACTTTGATCTGCTCGCGCATCTCAAGCGTCTGCGGAACTTCTTTCAGGTGGCTTGTGCTCTTTCGAAGTCGGCGTTTGACCGGAGCATCATCCATGACTCCGTTCCCGGTCGACACGTCGCTGGCTTCCGCGGAGCGTGAATCAGCAGGTGCAATCGACACTGGTCACCTCTTGGTATGTCTTGTGGCCCGCGACGGGGATCGAGGGGAGACGATTCTCCAAACGAGTCGGCATTACGCCGGCTCAGGAGCGGCGTCTCGCCGCGATCTGTTCGAATTGGACCGTAAGTGCTTTTCAGGAACCACTCTTTGACTCAACAAACTCAACCGCCCGACGCAGCGCAGACGCCGCGAAAATTAGCGGATAGAGCTTCTCAAAATACCATAATCGGGCGAAATAGAAACCGATGGGCGAGGGCTCTGATACGGATCCGTCCTCGACCCGGGAAATTAACCAGCGGATTCCGTCAAACGCGTTTTTTCGGTGCATCTTAAAGGAGAGGAGGGCTTCCGCCGCGAGGGCCGTTTCCTCGACGGTCGGCGGAAGGCCAGCATCGCCGCCCCAACCGCCTGCGTGGGCGAGGGGCGAGGGGTGAGGGGCGAGGGGGCTATCCGGGGAGGGCGAGGCTCCTGCCGAGCCGCCGTCCTGGCCGCCAGTCTCAGCACATGATTCCGGGTGGCTGGGGTCGAGCGGAAGCGAGCCCCCAGTGTCTGCCTGCCGGGGGCTCACTCCGTTCGACCCCAGCCACCCAGCCTGACCGGGTTGCGCTTGCGGCTCGGCGGG
>JAQBVJ010000242.1 GCA_027623235.1 Planctomycetota bacterium | reverse complement strand
TGCAAGACAAGCACTTCCCGCCTGAAAGGCCGAGGCCGTCGCTGGGACCTGCCCAACGCCGAGGCCATCGCCGCACTCACCACCCTGAAAGACAGCGGCCAATGGACCTCCGTCTGGCCAACTCCCGACACCGCAAAAACTTAACCCCGCTAGGATTCGTTGCCACACCCACCGCTGGCGAAAGCCGGAACGCTTCTGGCGTTGCCGAAGATTTTCGTGGTAGACTGAGTTCATGACGACGCAGACAACCGCACTTCACGAACTCCTTGATCCCGTCGGGCAATGCCTGACGCCGGAAGGGGCTCGCCGGCTTATCGACCTTCGCGCTTCCGTTCCGGTTCAGAAACGCATGGACCAACTGGCGGCGAAGTCGAATGCCGGGACGCTGACAGAGTCCGAACGAAGTGAGTATGAGTCGCTGGTCTCCGCCGGGACATTTATCGCCATCCTGCAATCGAAAGCCCGCACGCTTCTGCAGGGCTCCACCGGAACCTGATGCGAGAGTCCTTGAAAGAGCAGGTGCGGCGGCGAGCGGGAAACCGCTGCGAATACTGTCGCATCCATCAGCACCATGACCCGTTTTATACGTTTCCGATTGACCATGTGATCGCTGTTCAGCATCGCGGAACGACGACACTGGAAAACCTGGCGTAATGCTGCTTTCGATGTAACTCCCGCAAGGGGCCGAATATTGCTTCGATTGATCCCGTGACATCCGAGCTGGTGCCGCTGTTTCATCCGCGCCGCGACGACTGGCCCGAACACTTCGAGTGGGAGGGGCCGTTGCTCGTCGGGCTGACTGCGATCGGCCGGGCGACTATCGAGTTACTCGCGATCAACACTTCGGACGCTGTGATGTTGCGGGAGACGCTGATCACCGAAGGAGTCTTTCCTCCTGCCGGGCACTGATGCCGTCGCACTGTTCGCAAAGTCCGGTTCCCTTTCCTTGAGGAGAACAGACTGCGACTGGCGGCGTTTCCAACGCCGTCCTGAGGGCAGCGGCGAATGCGGGCCGTCATCGCGCAAGAAGGGAAGTCATGACATCCGTTGCGTTCGTGCCAGTTCCTGACAGCATGCCAGCCGCACGAGTGGATCATCGAACTTCCGCCGGTCAATGAAGCTGCGCAGTGTCTCGCTGCCACGTTCATACGCCGTCTGGCGGAGAGACTGCTGCTGCTTTTCCGGAAGAGCTTCCCACTGTTGCTGCAGACGGCTGCGTCTTACGGACTCGGCTGTCTGTTTCACCTCGGTCAGCTGCTCCTGTTGTCGTGACACCTTCTCCTGGACTTTCCGTTGCGAGCGTTTTTCGTAATCGGTATTCGCTTCCGGCCAGAAGTGCAGTGTCGCTCCGAAAGCTCTCGCCTGCGGGAAGTCGGTCTTCATGCGGCGGAAGACGCTCGGTCAAACACGATCCGCCACTGACCGGGACCGTGTTTGCGATAGCGTTCACGGCTCTCGCACGGTTCCAGAAATTCGTCCAGGGCCTCCAGTTCCCGCAGGCCGGAGGCAAGACGTTCCTTGATCTTGCCGACGTGCTTCAGTTCCGAGATGCCGAGGTGGCTGGCAAACGTCGTCAGCTCCATCTCGAAGTGCGGCGTGCTGCTCAACTGCCGATCCAGGAACCGGTACATGCGGCGCGAGACCGGCAGCTTCAGTCCGTAGAATTCGCTGGTGTCCAGCTCTTTGACGTTGCCCCGCTGAATGTCGGCAAAGACTTCCGACGCCCACTGTACCCAGCTGCGGTCCGCATCGGGATTCCGACGTCCCCGTGTCTGCCGGGTGAAACTGTAGGATTCCAGAATCCTTGTCGTGAATTCTTTTTTGAACGCTCCGCTTTCAGTCGTCCACGAGTTCTCATATTTCAGTGTCAGCCCCGTCAACCGATCCAGGGCAATCTGCAGCCGTCGGCTGCTGGAGCCGTTACCCGGCCAGCCCATCAACTCGAACAGTTCCGCGTGACGGAACGCGACGCGCGGAGCGGTGAAATCATTTTTAAGGCATCGTGACTTCGACTGGACAGAAACATTGCATGATGGGCTGCTCATGCTCTGGCACCGGGTTTTTCTGCCGAATAATCCGCTTCAGCCGGCAGCGGGCGTGTGCTAGACTGAAGCCATGACGGAATTCGGATCAGGACCGACACTTCAGCAGGCCTGCCCCTGGCTTCAGGAGGCGCGCGCGCGCCATCAGCGAATCCTCGAAGTGACCGAACGGGACAGCGTGATTGAAGGCCTTCCCCCGTTCCGCGCGGAAACACGCGCGCGAATTCTGAAACGGCTGCAGGAATTCAGTGAGTCCGCGAGTCCTGCAGCGCCTGCCGGATGATTCCCGTCATTGGCTCATAGTTCTTCCGGGCGAACGCCGCTTTCGCGGCTGCGATGTAGCGGTCCGTTCCGGTGTTGGTCGAGTCATAGATCAGCAGAGGACGTCCGGTCTGCGCAGCCAGCAGATTCGTCACCAGCTTGATCGTGCGGGCGTTGCCTTCGCGGAATGGATGAATCGCCAGGAACTCGCCCTGAATCACACCAGCCGCCCGGCAGAAAGCGCCATCGTCGTCGAGTGCGGACGCGGGATACGCAGCGAGCACGGTATGTTCAAAGTCGATCATTGACTGATCCAGGAACTGAGCAGCCGGCCAGACCGTCGTTCCCTTGCTGATCTGCAGTGTTCTCCAGCGTCCGGCCCACTCATAAAGACCGGCAAAGATGCAGTGGTGAGCGTGCCGGATCAGGCCACATGAGATCGGCGTGTCCATGCGGACTTCTGCCAGCAGAGACTCATAGGCACTGGCGAGTGCTTCTTCTTCAGCAATCTGCAGCGTTTCCAGATCCGTGATGCCGGGTCTGTTCACAAGGATGGTCTGCGCTGCGTCGACAAACTCCGCTTCGACGTTCCCTGAGACGCTGTACCGGCCGGCTGGCTGTTCGTTGTCCATGCGGGCATCGTACCGGAAGAAAATCACAATCACCAAACGCCGCCGCATCCGCCACAGCCGGAACGGCCGGTTATCAGGACAGCGTTCCTGCAGTGAGGTTTCCCGGGGAAACTTTTGAAAGCCCGCATCGCAACACCGGCTGCCGGTCAGGCAGATTCAGTGCTGAGCGTCTTCGGTGACCTGCTGACGAACTTCGCGCAGGGCCTGCAGAATCAGTTCCGGCGTGACGTCCGTCGTTCTGAAGATCATCCGCACGTCGGCGGTCTTCGTGCGGAATGTCCGGTACTGCAGATTACTGGACCGTGCGAAACTCTTTCCGGCATCGGCCAGTTTCTCCAGGGATTCCGCGGTGTGACGGCCGGCCTGGATACTCGGCACCAGTCGCAGTTGCCGGACTGCCGGGAACGATCGCAGCGCATACAGATGCCGCTTTGACAGCCGTCCGGTCGTGTCGCTGCGGGCGACATCCTGCACTTCGGGTGACAGGTCCAGAATCGACAGCAGCTTGGAAATCTCACCTTTGGACTTACCGGTCGTTTCCGCCAGCTGCTGCTGCGAGTAGCCGTTGCTGTCCCGCAGGATCGCCAGTGAATCGGCCAGCTCAAACGGATTGAGATCGCTCCGCTGCCAGTTCTCGACAATCTGCTGCAGCAGAATCTCGCTGTCGCGGGGTGTCCGTACTAGGGCCAGCGCGCACTCTGGGGTAAATAGCAGATCTGGGACGAGGCGGGCTGTCTGTCCAAGTGCGACCTGATGTGTTCGCATGGTTCACGTGTGGGGATGGTATTGGCAAACTTGCCACGGTTAGGGACGGCGGCGAAATTAAATCGGCATTCTCAGAGACGCTG
>JAQBVJ010000112.1 GCA_027623235.1 Planctomycetota bacterium | reverse complement strand
CCTCCCAAATCTGGAAAACAACCACGCTAACGATCCTGCAAAACAAGTTCAGGCAGGCTTGCCGGAAGGACACAAGAAATCAGAGGTAGCCCGATGGTTAAACTGCTCTGAAAGACACTTGCAGAACTTGATGAAGCTTCCGGACTTTCCGAAGCCGGTCTATCTGGGAAGAGCAGTTCGATTCAATCCCACAGAGATAGAAGGGTTTATCAATGGCAAGTCTCGGAAGAAGTAACGGGTGTTGGCGTGTCCAGATAATGTGCCCGGATCGCAAGCGGCGATCAATTTACCTACCGAAAAAGTTGCAGAAGCGGCTGGCTGAAAACTGCGTCGCCTGGATAGAGAGGCTGGCCGCTGCGGCCTGCAGTGGCGAAGCAATCGATCCAGAAGCGGCAGCGTGGCTGGCAAGCGTTAATGAGTCGCTGCACAGCAATCTCGTGAAGTGTGGCCTGGCAAGGTCTCGTGAGGCGACTGAAACGAAGACGGTCTCAGTGACCTCGCTGATCGATGGCTACGTCAAAAGTCGTTTGACAGTGAAGGAAGGAACGCGAAAGCGGTGGGCAACTGTGAAAGCTCATCTCGTCGAATTCTTTTGCCCAGAGAAGCGAATCGACGAGTTCACGCTTCTTGATGCAGATAATTTCGCTGAGTTCCTCATGGCCACTGGCGTGGCAGAGAACACGAAGCGGCGCTACCTCGGCATCGCAAAACAGTTCTTCACAAGTGCAGTGAGAGGAAAGCTGATTGAAGAGAATCCGTTCCGAGATCAGAAAGTTTCGATAAACGGCAACCAGGAGAAGAACCGGTTCTTTCTCAGTCGTGAACTGGCGGACAGGATTCTTGAAACTTGCCCTGATGCAGAATGGCGGCTGATCTTCGCTCTGATGCGGTTCGGCGGGCTTCGTTGCCCGAGTGAGGTTCAGGCTCTGAAATGGTCCGATGTGAACTGGGAGAGGGATCGATTTTTGATTCACTCGATCAAAACTGAGCACATCGACGGGAAGCAGACACGCTGGTGTCCGCTGTTCCCGGAGTTGAGGTCTCACTTCGAAGCGTGTTTTGATGCAGCAGAGGACGGCGAGCAGTTCGTCATTTCCAAGCGGCATTGTATGACGCATCGCGGCCTGACTGCTCAGTACAGACAGATTCTGCATCACGCAGCGGTGCCAGAATACCCGAAGCTGTTTCAGAATCTGCGGAGCACTCGGCAAACTGAGCTGGCTGAAAAGTTTTCGCTCCACGTCGTCACGGCCTGGATCGGAAATTCACGCGACGTTGCTCTGAAGCATTATCTGCAAGTGACTGACGAGCATTTTGAGCAGGCGGCAAAAAGTGAGCGAGTTGTTGCGGAAGCGACTGAACTCGCTCAAAAAGCAGCTCAGCACTCGCAGGCGTCTTGAGGAACAGAACGGAAGTCTTGACCTCAGGAAACAGAAAAGCCCGCAGAAATGCGGGCTATTCTGGCACTCGTCGGAACCAGCAGGAACTGACGGGAAGTAACCGAGTGGGCGATACTGGATTCGAACCAGTGACTTCCACCGTGTGAGGATGGCACTCTAGCCGCTGAGTTAATCGCCCGGGAACGTCGCTTTTATCGTGTCGGTGCGTGGTGTTCAACTCTGAGTTCTGCCTGGGCGGGCGGGAGTTACCCGGTGATAAATGGTCGCGACGAGAATTCAGGCCTAATACGGCTTGCCGATTGGAGAGATGGCGGCGCGAAGTGAAGCTCGCATTTCTTCGGATGGGCAGGGCTGGCTGGTGAACAGCTCGAACTGGCGGGCGGCCTGGCGGACAAACATTTCGATGCCGGTGACGACTTTGCAGTTGCGTTCGCGGGCGTGTTTGATCAGCAGCGTTTGCTCGGGGTTGTAGACGGTGTCGAACACGAGCATGTTCTCGTTCAGCCAGTTCGCGTTAAACGGGGTGTCGTTCACGTTGGGGTGCATGCCGACGGGGGTCGTGTTGATGAGGATGTCGGGTTCGCCGGCGCCTCGGTTTTCCCAGCCGCAGTGCTGACAACCGATTTCATCCGCGAGCGTTTCGGCTCGCTTCCGAGTTCGGCTGGCGATCGTGACCAGAGCTCCGTGGGCAGACATGGCAACCGCAGCGGATCGAGCTGCGCCGCCCGCTCCCAGCAGGATGACTTTTCGGCCGGCAAGGATGGATGCGTCGTCCGATTCGACTCCCAGCCCGGCGAGGACGCTCTGCAGAATCGCGTCGTAGTCCGTGTTTTCAGATTCCCACTGACCGTCGGGAGTTCGGATCAGCGTATTCGCTGCACCGATAGTATGAACGGTCGGCGATTCGCGAATTGCGATCGAGGCGGCCGCTTCTTTATGAGGGATCGTCACACTGAAACCGCGGATGCCGAGCCAGTCGAGATCGTTGAGCGATCTGGCGAGCGTGTCCTGCGGAATGCGGAATGGAATGTAAACGGCGTCGATGCCGGCTTTCTGTAGAGCAATATTGTGAACCAGCGGGCTCATGCTGTGAGCGATCGGGTCTCCCACAACACCGAAGACCTGCGTGTCCAGGCCGATCCTGTCGTAGTGATACAGGTCCCGCATCTCCTCAAATTGAATCTGTCCTGGTGCGAGTTCCCGATCGGCGTTGAACGTGCAGTACGTCAACGGCGAACCGTAGCGGCCGCACAGGATTCGGCTGGGCAGACCGATTTCGCCCATGCAGAAACCGGCCGTCGGCTTGTCCGAGTGCTTGACCAGTTGCAGCATTCGGGTGATGTCGCCAGGCGAGTTGGCCATCGTGACAATCTTGATGATGTCCGGGTCGAGCCGCGCCAGGCGGTTATGAATCTGCTGCAGGTCGACGGGGGTTTCATCGAAGTTGTGATAGCTGACGATCCGTTTTGTCTTGCCGTAACGGGGAATCGTTCGAGCGACGTCTTCTTCCAGATCGACGTATTCGACTCCGGAAACGATGGCGGACCGCAGGAGCGTCTGACGTTGTTCTTCGGTGCCTCGCCAGCGGCCGCGATCTTCGGCCCGGCGACAAGTGATGATGACGGGTGTCGGACGGTTTTCGATCAGACGCCCGACGTCGGGAAGATGCGAAAGCCAGTCGAGCCGCAGTTCCACCAGCTCCGCACCTCTCTCGGCGAGGGCCCGGTGTTCGGCGACAACCATTTTGTGACGGGTGCGTCCCAGCGACACGCAAATCATTGTGAGCTCGTCAAAGTCAGTTGCGGTCGGGACCGCTTGGGAGTTGCATTGAGAAAACGCAGGACCAGCTACGATAGCCACTCGACGACGACGTCGCCAATCTGCCGCCCGCGAGTCGGGCCGGCGAATCGCATAAGCAACGTCAGGCTGCGAAATCTTAATCGCCAGCTCTCGCCACCTGATTCCGGCGCCAGGCGGCGACGTATTTTTCGAACCCGACGCGACCAGGTTTCGGCGAGGACCGAATCAGCTTCTGCATGTCCGCGCTAATGAGCATCGTGCCGGAGCTCTGCAGAATGTCGGCACACTGTGCGGCAATCGCGGAATCGAATTTGGAGAGTCTGCTGAGTACGGCTGCGATCTCGCCTTTCTCTTCGGCAACGATCGCGCGGGCGTAGCCAAACGCGGCCGTTGGGCGACCGTCACCATCGGCGTCGATCCAGACGGCCCCGCTGCAACCGATCACGTGAGGTTCCCAGACCGGAGACGAAGGCTGATAGGCCTTCGCCGTTCTCCAGTAAGGGCCGTCGATTCCGGGGCCGATCGCGATCGCGACCAGGTGCACGTCGTGCCCGGGGCGAGGCAACGTCCACGAACCCTGCCACTTTACGCCAGGCGAGCTCTCCGGCTTTCGTTGCGGCGTGATTGGTTCTTCGCGAATCAATTCGCCATTCGAGAACAGGAGAATCTTCGAGGCCTCAATCCAGTCCGGCGCGAGGACTCGCGCGGCGACGGAGATCTCCTCGCCCGGAATCCGAGCCAGTTCGCCCGACGTGTATTTGCCTTCGACCGTCAGTTCGGTGAGCAACCCGTAGCTGATTCGAACCCGTCCCTGCAGAAGACTGTTGACCGCGGAGTCGACGTCGATGTTTCCAGGATCGAAATCGTCGCAGCGGATGTAGGTTCGCCCCTGGCCGACGAAGTGCCGAGCGACGTCGTGCGAGTCACTCGAGCCGATCGGTGAGATCCGGTGGCCGCGATTCAGAAGCGTCATCCAGTCGTAAAACAGCTGCATGATGTCCGTCTGAGACGCCGAGGAATTGACGACTTCCATCGCGTTCGCGCGAAGCTGCCAGCCGTCAACGTTGACTCCGACGGCGTCGTTAAACAGCATCGGGCCGAACGGCGTGACTCCCGAATGAAGATCGCGGGCGTGGTTGAGGATGACAATCTTCGCGCCGGGGACGCGGTCAATCCGGGCAAACGTTTCGCTCCAGTCGGGCGATCGATGATCCGGCACCGGCGAGCCGGCCTCGACCGGAAAGATGTTGAAGTGAGCGGTTCTCGTCGTGACCTCGTTGCCGATGACGGGCGTAAAATACTGCCGCACGTTCATCTCGCGAGCGAAAGGGGCGTGGTCGATGTGAACGTTGTGGTCGGTGGCGATCGGCAGTTCGATGCCCTCGCCAGCCAGCGTGATCATCCTCTCCTGAACGGTCGAGTCGCCGTGGCCGGAATGCGTCCTGGTGTGAACGTGAGTGTCGCAGGCGACGTAGCCTTCGGTCGGAACGACGCGACGGATCGCCAGATCGATTGACTTCTCGTCCCCGGATTTCAGCTCAACGGGAAACTGCGACAACGAGTACTCGAAGCCTCGCCCGGCATAGACGGTGTACTTTCCTGCCGGAAGCGGAATAACCGCTACGCCAGTTGAGGTGTAGATCGTGCCCGGCCGAACCGCGAGCTGGTTGTTCGAAATGGCTCCCGTCTGAACCAGCGATCCGGCTTCGTCAACGATTGTGATCCGGCACGGAGTCGCCTTCTGCGTGCCGTCAAGCTGCGTGTCGTCAAGGACGGTGACGGTCAGCGTCGCTTCGCTGAGCAAGTCGGTCATCCTTCGCGGTTTCAGTCGAACCTCGCCAACTCGAATGTCATCCGGACCGCGTTTCGAAGAGCAACCAATCGTCAAGGAGTTTTCGCCGTTGACCAGCAATTCCGCTGAGACCGGAAAGGCGACGCGCATGTCGATCTCGTCGACAGGCAGCCGCGCGAGTTCTTTGCCGTTCAGTCGGACCCGCCAGTCCTGCTTGATGTCTTCCTGCCGCAGCGACAGCGTCCAGTCGCCTCCGACATCCTTCAGATTGAAAGCCAGATTGAGCTGGTCAGACTCCGCCTTTTCTGGAAAGTCGGCCCACTCGCGATCGCCCTCGTTTCGCAGATGGTGCATCTTCGACGTCAGCGTGATCTCCTGAGCCAGACACGGCGAAACGGCGAGTGCGGCCAGAAGGGTAAGACCGAGTTTCAAGTTGAGCATCGTCCTGCCTCGTATTGCGGGTCTTCGTCAGGGTCATTGGATGATTCCCAGCCGAGCCGTGCAACTCAGCGGTGCTGTCCGTACCGGATTTTCAATCGCTGGCAGGCCTGTCGAAGATGCCTCACACTGGCGGCGATCTTTGACACTTCCTCGGAGACTTGCAGTGAGCCAGCGTAAAACTTCTGCCGCGTTCATCCTCTTCGTCTGGCTGATCTATTCGGCTGCGGTTCACGCCGACCACATTCGAGATCTGCAGACGAACGCCGTGAAGGAAAAGAAAGCCGAATGGGGCTACTGGGGCTCGGACCCCGCTGTTTATTCCACCTGGATAAGCCACTCGAACCGGCTGATCCCTGTTTACACGTTTGGCATTTCTCTCGACTCGGTTCGCGGAGAATCGAGTCCGTACCGGTCGGCTGAGAAACTGACTCAGCTTTACGGCCAGATCCCCACTGGGACACTCAACCCGGAAGCGGAGTATTTCGACCAGACTGACGTGTACCGTCTGCAGCAGCTCGCCGTGAAACAGGGGAAAAAGCGGATCGTGCTGTTCGTTTTTGACGGGATGGACTGGCAGACAACTCAAGTCGCCAGCATCGTCCGATCCGGCAAAGTCGCGTACCGGAAAGGCCGCGGGACTGGCCTGGCGTTTCAGGATTATCGCGGCGCGCAGACTGACTTCGGATACTTTGTGACGGCACCACATTCATCCGACGCAAAGACTGACGTGGATGCTCAGAAAATTCTGGAGCCTGGAAAGTCGCTCGTTGGCTACGACTTTCGGCTGGCCGGGCCGTTCCCCTGGTCTCAGCCGCTCGATCCGCTGTACCCGATCGGAAAGAACAAGGAGCAGCCTCACATTTATACCGATTCTGCGTCGAGTGCGTCGGCGATGACCTCGGGGATCAAAACTTACAACAACGCGATCAACGTCGATCCGGCCGGGCATCAGGTCGTGCCAATCGCCAGGCAGCTTCAGCAGACGGGTTTTGCAGTGGGAGTCGTATCGAGCGTGCCAATCAGCCACGCGACCCCGGCGTCTGCCTACGCGAACAACGTGTACAGAAACGATTACCAGGATCTAACGAGAGACATGCTGGGACTCCCGTCTGTTTCCCATCCGAAGCCTCTGCCTGGTGTCGATGTCCTGCTGGCAGCGGGATTCGGTGAGACGAAAGCCACCGATGCGGACCAGGGCAAAAACTTCGTTCCCGGCAACCGCTACGTGACCGAAAAAGATCTGGAGCAGGCTGCCAACGGGCCAGGAGCGTTCGAGGTGGTCACAAGAACAAAAGGAAAATCCGGGAGCGACACCCTTGGCGAGGCCGTGCAGACTGCCGTTCACAATCGAAAGCGGCTCTTCGGACTGTTCGGAGTGTCCGGCGGCCACCTGCCCTTCGCGACGGCTGACGGGAAGTACGACCCAACGATCGGTGCTCCCACAAGCGACACGGCCACGGAGACGAAAGCGGAGAAGTACTCCGCCGCGGATGTCGCCGAGAATCCCACGCTTGCGGATTTGACGGGCGCAGCACTCACCATGCTGTCTTCACGAAGCGATCGGTTCTGGCTGATGGTAGAGGCCGGCGACGTTGACTGGGCAAACCACAAAAACAGTATCGATAATTCGGCCGGAGCGGTCTTCAGTGGCGACGCGGCTTTCAAGACAACCTGTGACTGGATCGAGGCCAATGGTGGCTGGAGCGAAACAGCCGTGATCCTGACCGCCGACCACGGTCACTACCTGGTGCTTAAGAAGCCTGAGCTGCTGGTCCCAAATCGTTGATGGGGGCGTCCCAGCGCAAAAAAAAAGCCAGCGCATAAAAAAAGGCCCTTGAGGCGACAAACAGGCTGGTGGGCTGGGTCTGCGATGATGACAGAGTGGGGCGAACTGCCATCTCACCAGTCAGATTTGCACGGCGAATCAAGGGCCAGGCTGGGTTGACTCAAAGCAACTGTCGGACCAATTCCAGCGGGATGAGGGAATCTTGTGGAAATCGAGGCTCAGTCGTTGCAAATTCAGCAAAAGGTGTGGACGATCAGGCGCTGACCTCAGCGCCGAAACGACCGTCAGCGCTCGAGAATTGACTCCAAAACGGGCGCCGACAGTCTCGGCGCCGAGATTCGACACCGTTTGAGCTCGCGATGACAGATCCTTCCGGACGAAAATTCCTGGTTGGCAGCCTTGGGATTTCAGCGATCATCTATTCCGTGGTTGTGCTGGGTTACGTTGGCACAACCCCAGATGTTCGTTTGCGGTCGCTCCTTGCCGATTCTGAAGACCTCACGCAGCCTGGAATCGTGATCCGGAGCGTTGAGGGAGTGCAGCTTCCGGTCGATATTCCTTCCCGGCAGCCTCGCGAGGGAGACGTGCTGACTCGGCTTGCCGATCGGCCCATCCGCAGTTTTCTGGACTACGTCCGGACGCTCCAGTACCTGCGCGACGCTCCGATTCTGACGGACGGAATTCTGGATGTCGGTGCCGACCCGTTTGAGCTTGGGCCAAAGGACTTGCCTGCGGTGATCGAAATCGGCACCGACCGTTATGTTGAGGTGTACCTGTATCGAGCGACCGATGGTGCGACGATTCAGAGCTGGATCCAGGTGCAGTCTCTTCCGCTGGGTGAGGTCCTGCTGTCGTTTCTCTGGCTGGTGCTGCAGCTTGCGATCTTTGCTGCGAGTGCTCTGGCCGCCTGGCACAGACCATTTGACAACAGCGCCCGGCTGTTTTTTCAGATGTGTGCGGTCTCGATGGTGGCGTTCATCGGCGGATTTCACTGGTGGGTTCTCAGCGGCAATCTGATTCTTAATCTGCCGTTCCTGTTTTGTGCTCTCCTGCTGCCGGCGGTGTCACTGCATTTCTTCCTGACATATCCACGTCAGCTGCGGCTAATCGAGCACTACCCGAAACCGACCATGATCTCGCTTTACGCTCTTCCCGCGATGGCCGGGATCGTGATGACGGGGCTTCTGGGGGCCGCCTGGTGGATGACGAGTCCGGATATGTCACCGGAATCAGTCGAGGGTGTCGCCTGGTGTCTCACTGTCCTGCGTGACACGATTTACGCGTATCTGGTTTTTGCGGCGGTGTGTTTTTTCGCCATTCTGATCGCTCTCGCCGGGGAATACTTCTCCACGTCGAATGTGCTTGAGCAGAGCCAGATGAAGTGGATCTTCCGAGCCGGCATCGTCTCAGCCGTGCCGATCAGTTACACGCTTTACCTGGCTCTGTTTCATCGAACAGAGTTTGCTCTTGGCAGCGCCCGATTACCGATGTTCCTGGCCAGCCTGTCCTTCATGCTGGCCTACAGCGTTGGTATCGTCCGCTACAAGTTGATGCTCGTTGACGACTTCGTCAGCCGGGGCGTCCTCTACTTTGTTGCAAGTCAGGGATTAACTCTGGGGTACGGCGTCTGCGTGGCACTCGTTGCTCTCTTTGCCGACGACCTGAATGTCCACTGGCTGATCCCCGGCCGTTTTCAGCATCTGCTCTCCGTCGGAGTTCTACTTACGTTTTCTGTGGTGGTTCTCAGCTGGAGCCGCGATCGCCTGCACCAGACGATCGACCGTCGTTTTTACCGCGAGAAATATCAGCTGGACAAAGCTCTTCAACGGGTCAACCGGGCGACTGACAACGTCGTCACCCGGCAAACGCTCGGGCAGCAGATGCTGGATTCCTGCCGCGATGTTCTGGGTGCCCAGCTCGCCGCACTCTACATGCGAGACGCCACCGGGAAGTATTTTCGACTGGTGGCCATCGAGGGCCAGGGCAGCTTTCCGGAGCAGCTTGAGGCCGACGAGGAGATCCTCAAACTGCTGCTTGCTGATGTGGCGATTCAGCGGGTTTCTGCCGGCAACGAATCAGTAGTCCCGCCGCGTGACAATCTGAGAGAATTGAATTGCGAGCTGATGTTCGCGATCTCGTCAGATGGCGAAGTGGAAGGTGTCGTAGCGCTCGCTCGGCGGCGGAGCGGAGCCGCGTATTCGGCCGAGGATTTGACGTTTATCAACACGCTGGCACAGTTCACCGGAGTCGCTCTCCGCAGTGCGAAAGTCCAGCACGATTACGAACGGGTCAACGATGAGCTTCGCATCAAGGCCAACAAAATCGATGAACAACGGCAGCAGATCGCGCTGATGCAGGCGGAGCTGACTGGTCGATCGAGTCCGCCCAGACTGCCCGGCCCGGAGGATAGTCCGGTCCTGGATCGCGGCATGATTCGCGGAAACAGCCCGGCCATTCAGAAAGTTCTGGATACGGTTCAGAAAGTTGCGAAGACCGAGTCGACGGTTCTCATTCACGGAGCAAGCGGAACGGGTAAGGAACTGCTTGCTCAGGCGATCCACGGAAACAGTGCTCGCCGCAACGGGCCGATGGTGCGAGTTCATTGTGCCGCCCTTTCGCCAGGCCTGCTGGAAAGCGAATTGTTCGGTCACGTCAAAGGGTCCTTCACGGGAGCTCACAAAGATCGTATTGGCCGCTTCGAACTCGCCAACGGAGGCACGCTGTTTCTTGACGAAATCGGTGACATCTCGATCGAGACACAGATCAAGCTGCTGCGGGTTTTGCAGACGCGTTCCTTTGAGCCAGTCGGTGGCACGCGAACGGTCAACGTCGACGTCCGGCTGATCACGGCGACTCATCAGAATTTGCCGAAGCTGATTCAGGAAGGTCGGTTCCGTGAGGACCTTTTCTACCGGCTCAACGTGGTCAACATCACGCTGCCAACGCTCGCCGAGCGTCGCGAGGATATTTTTGAACTCGCGGTCTACTTTCTTGGGAAAGCGTCGTCGACGACTGGCAAGCGGGTTTCGCACATTGACGACGACGCCATCGAGGCGCTCAAGGCGTACTCGTGGCCGGGCAACATTCGAGAATTGGAGAACGTGATCGAGCGGGGCGTCGTCCTCTGCGAAGGCAACTGCGTCACACTTCAGGAAATCTCGGATGAGATTCGTGCCGCTTCGCCGGAGCTTCCAGAGAGGCACTTCGGTGAGGGACGGTCAGCGCCCGTCGCTCCGTCAGACAGCGTGCTGCTGGAGCTGCCAGCTTCTTCAGTGGCGTCGGTTCGATCGACGATGGCCGAACGGCAGCCAATTCGGGCAGAGAGCGATGCCGAGCTACTCGAGCGAACATTGCAAGAATGCGACGGCAACAAATCTCACGCGGCAAGGAAGCTTGGAATTCCCCGCAGCACGCTGTTCAGCCGACTGAAAAAAGAGGGTCTCACATAGCCTGC
The DNA here is from genome assembly GCA_027623235.1 of Planctomycetota bacterium. Classification (GTDB taxonomy): domain Bacteria; phylum Planctomycetota; class Planctomycetia; order Planctomycetales; family Planctomycetaceae; genus JAQBVJ01. The sequence goes on along the minus strand of JAQBVJ010000112.1, from coordinate 13,194 downwards.
GGCTTCGCAGCGCTCCGGGTCACATCGCCCGCAGATCACATCGCCCGCTGTGTTTCGGCACGGAAAAACTCGGTCATCTGTGCTGCTTCGCGAACGATGCGGCCCTTTGAAAGGTTCCCTGCTCCAAACAGGGGAAGCAGCGTTCTTGCGAACTGTTCTGCGATCAGTCGATGTCCGGCGGGCCCGGGATGCAGCCGGTCCGGAATCAGCTCATCGAGGTCACCGCGAGCGACGAAGTGCTCGTACACCTCGATCAGCGGCAGATGGTAGTGCTCGGCAACCATTCGAGCCCGTTCCGCGTAGGGTTGCATCGCTCTGCTCGCGGGCTGGCCAGCGTTCTTAACATCCAGTCGCGGCGAGGGGGTTGCGATAATCGGGCGGGCGTGAATTTCCAGTGCCCGTTCCGTCAACTGAGCCAGATTTCGTGCATAGCAGTCCGGATTGCATTCCGAACGGCGTCCCGGTGGCTGAGCATCGTTCAGCCCCAGTGCGAGGATCAGAACGTCCGGCTGCAGCCGGCCCACCATCCGGTCGAACCGTTTGAGGGCGTAAGTCGTGTCGACCCCATCGATTGCACTTGGCCTCAGGCGGACGCTGAGGCCAGCATCCGCCAGCTCGTGTCTGAGCAGACTGACATAGCACGTCGATTCCGTGACGCCGCTGAACCCAGCTCCATGCGTGACTGAATCCCCAAGAACTACCACTTCATCTCTCATCCGGCTGCCTCGTCATCTGTCGTGCGAAGTGTCGATCCGGTACTGCTATCGCACGAAAGGTGCCACGAACGCCTTTTTCCTCTAAACGGCCTGTAAGTCACTTCAAGTAAAAGAGTTGTGATTTGTGTCGACATGTCGAATTCAGGCGCCGACAGGTTCGGCGCCGGTGTCGACACCGGATCTGGTGGGACCTTGGGTAAATTGAATCCGGATCTGCGGCTCCGCGTGACTTATCCGGTTGCGGACTGTCTAGGGCGATTGCCATTAATGCCACGGAATCCGATTTTCCAGTGTCGATAGGTAATTCCGGACGGGATCTTCGCGCTGGCGTGTGGATTCGCCACTCGGAAACGGACTTTGTTCGTTGCCCGTCCAGGTCCGAACTTCAGGGACGAAGCCGGACTGATCGCTCGCGGATTTGCTCCCAGGGACGGGAATCATGCAGAAGAAGACCTGGCTCGACGCTCTCAAAAAACGCCTCCGAACCAACAGCGTGCGCCGAAAGGCACGTCGTCCGGTCTCTGCTCAGCTTGAGCAGGTTGAGGACCGCACGTTGCTCTCCGTGACGAGCTTTCTCGTCGGGGGCAAACTGGTTGTTCGCTCGTCCGGAGCCGACAACGATGCGATCGTTGTTCAGACGAATCCTCAGGCCAACAACCTGGTCCAGGTACTGGCCAATGGGTCGCCGATTGTTTCGGTGTCTGCCTTGCCCGCTGACATGGTGACTCAGATCGAGGTGACCGGCAGCGATGGAGACAACACGATCAGCCTTGCCGGAGTCTCGGCGGCTCGATTCCCGAATCTGACGACAGTCAACGTGAATGCCGGTGAGGGGAACGACATCATCCTCGGCACACTGGACGTCCCGGAAACTCTGCGAGGCGGTGATGGCGACGACCAGATCACCAGTCTCGACGCGGACAGCATGATCGACGGCCAGGACGGCAACGACATGCTCATCGGAGCCAACGGCAACGACACGCTGCTTGGCGGAAACGGGAACGACGTCATCGCCGGCGGTCTTGGCAACGACAGCATCTTCGGTGGCGACGGAGACGATACGCTCGACGGTTCGGCCGGGTCGGACACGATCAGCGGCGGGGACGGAAACGACCAGATCAACGGAGATACTCCCGGGCTGACAGGCGGTGCGGGCGACTCGATTGACGGCGGCCAGGGCAACGATCTGATTCAGGGATTGGTCGGCTCGGACACGATAATTGGTGGTCTGGGCAACGACACGCTTCTTGGTGGCGATGGCGGGGACGTGATCTTCGGTGGTGGCGGAGCAGACTCGGTGCTGGGCGAAGCGGGTAACGACACGCTCCGCGGCAATTCCGGTGAGGATACGATCGAAGGCGGCCAGGGCGAAGATAACATCAGCGGCGGCAATCAGAATGACCTGATTTACGGCGACGACATGTTCGGCGTCTTCCTCGGCAACGACACGATCAACGGTGACCTCGGCAATGACACGGTCCACGCCGGAAACGGAAACGACTTTGTCTTTGGCGGCGGAGGAGCCGATTCCATTCGCGGTGAAAACGGAAACGACACGCTCTTCGGGAACGCTGGTGCGGATTCGATCGAGGGTGGAGCCGGCGACGACTCGGTGAGTGCTGGCACTGGTAACGACCTCATCTTTGGTGAAGACGCAACGGCAACCGGAGCCAGCGGCAACGACACGCTGGTCGGCGACCAGGGCAACGACACGGTTTTTGCCGGACCAGGAAATGACTTCGTCTTCGGTGGCAGCGGCAACGACGTGATCAATGGAGAATCCGGCGACGACGTCCTGAACGGAAACAGTGGCGACGACACGGTCAACGGCGGAACGGACAGCGACCAGCTCATCTGGAAACTGGCTGACGGCAACGATGTGTTCCTGTCCGACGGCGGCGGAGCCACTGTGAGCGTTAAAGGGACCAGCGGTGCCGATTCGATTCTCGTCGATCTCTCGGGACTCGGTTCGGGAATCTCAATCGTCAACAACGGTGATCGGGCTCAGATTGACGGCAACGTTGCCGGCATCTTTATTGACGCGGGGAACGGAAACGACACGGTCATGTTCAATGACCTCGCGACGGCAGGGGCTCAGTTGATCACCGTTGACGGAAACACCGGCAACGACACGATCAACGCGGGCTCCGTTCGATCCGGCAGCGCCCGGCTCGATCTGCGTGGCGGTGCTGGCCGGGATTCGATCATCGGCAGCGACAACAGCGACACGCTCAGCGGTGACGCTGGCAACGACACGCTCATCGGTGGAAGTGGCGACGACAGCCTGAGTGGTGGTGCCGACGCGGACTCGATCGATGGCGGAGACGGCGCAGACACGATCCTGGGTGATGCGGGTGCCGATGACATTCAAGGTGGTGCGGGAGACGATCAGGTCTTCGGCGGCGACGGGGCTGACACCATCAACGGCGGTGGCGGAGACGACACGCTGCAGGGAGACGCCGATGCGGACATCCTTCTGGGCGGAACCGGCGATGACTTGCTCATCGGTGGGCAGGGCAATGACAACCTCAAAGGGCGGGACGGAAACGACACGCTCGACGGCGGAACGGGCGATGACCTGCTCGAAGGCAACGATGGCAACGATCGCCACCGCGGCGGCGACGGCAACGACACGATTCGCGGCGGAGCCGGTAACGACACGGCCAACGGCGGCAACGGAAACGACAGTCTCGATGGTGAGGCCGGCAACGACCTGCTGACCGGCATGGACGGAGACGACATCGTCATTGGTAGTGCAGGCAACGACACGGTCCTCGGTGGCGACGGTCACGACGCGGTGTTTGGCGGAGCGGGCGACGACATCGTGCTGGGTGGAGACGGTGACGACACTGTGGAAGGCAACGGCGGCACCGATACCGTCGCCGGCAATCAGGGAGTCGATATCGTCAACGGCGTGCCGGACGGTACGGGCACAGATGCCGAACAGGACGAGTCGTTTACGCTCGCGATGGACGTGCTGCTCGACCTGGAATTGTAGGCCAGGCAGGTCGCACAGGACGGACGCCTTCGTCCGTCAGAGTCTGCCGCGCGCCGGCGAGAATGTTGCCGCGCGCGATTCATGATCGGTCGGGACGGACGAGGGCGTCCGTCCTTCGGGCTCTTAACTTTGCAGGATCGTCCTGCCGAATCGGCGGATGGCTTCGATCAGACCTTCGAGGTGCTCGGTCTTCGTGAGCGGGTTGATGATCGTGACGCGGAGAGCCTGTCGACCCGCGATCTTTGCCTGCACGATGTAGAACTCACCCGAGCGGATCAGCTCGCGGCGCAGCGCGAGCAGGAAGCGGGCGATGTCTTCCTCGGCCGCGTCTCGTAATTCCGGCGGCACATGGCGGAAGGCGAGGATGTTGCACTGCGGCTCGTGGAGCGGTTCGAAGTCGGGCTCGCCGAGCAAGCGGTCGTGGAACTCGCGGGTCAGGTCGAAGGTCACGTCGACCAGGTCTTCGAAAAGTTCTTCTCCGAACATCGCCCACGTGCCCCACAGGCCGTACGTGGCCGCTCGCTTGGTGCACTCAATTGTCGAGGTGCCGCTGTCGAACTCGGCCAGTTCCGGGACCGACGGGTCAAACAGGTAGCCGGCGTCCTGCTGAAATGTTTCCAGGCGGTGGTCGCGGTTGCGGTAAAACACGAAGGCACACAGCGCCGGGACAAACATCATTTTGTGAGCGTCCCAGACCAGCGAGTCGACCTGGTCGATGCCGCTCAACAGGTGGTGGTACTTCCGGCTGAGCAACGCCGCGCCGCCGTGAGCCGCGTCGACGTGCAGCCACGCCTCGTGCCGGCGACAGACCTCGGCGATCTGATCGAGCGGGTCGAACGCGCCGATCGGCGTCGCGCAGGATGCCGCGGAAACGGCGACGACCGGCACGTTCCGACTATGCATAACACTGAGCAGTTCGTCCAGCTTCTGCGGGTCCATTCGCCTCCGTTCATCGAGGCCGACTTTCAGAACCTGCGCCGATCCAATACCGATGATCCCCGCTGCCCGCGCCACGCTGTAATGCGAATCCGCATGAGCAAGTATGACCGGCGGTTTGCCGTTGGAAGTGAGGCCCGCTTCCCAGGCGTCTCCCAGCGCGATGTTTCGCGCGGTCAGCAGTGCGGTCAGGTTTCCCAGTGAGCCGCCGTGAGTGACCAGTCCGCCGAACTTGTCCGGCTTCCACCCGATGCGCGAGCCAAGCCGCTCGATCAACGATCGCTCGACCGACGTTGCCCACGGGCCCATTTCGTAAATCGCCATGACCTGATTGGTGATCGAGCCCAGCGCGTCAAACAGCCCGGCAATCGGCACCGGAGCCGGAACCTGGTGGCCGATGTACCGCGGGTCGTGAAGGTTGTGGCCGCGGGCGAGCATTTCCTCAATGAGCGATTCAAACCGCGACGCAAGGTCCGTCGAAAATGTTGAACCCGCCGCCTCATCGAGAATCACGCCGGCTCGAGCGATGTTTTCCTGAGGCTCGTTCCAGTTGAGAACGCTTTTCTCAGAGAGCTCGACGGCTTGCAGATGCTCGCTGAGTAAATCGATCAGTCGTCCGCCCAGCTGGCGCATGTTGTCCGGCGAAAAGGCGGCGGCAATTCTTTGTGACGGTGTCATCTCAACACTGGCCGGGCCAGCTCCGTGAGGAAAGCAACTCTCAGAGGACACCGTACAACATGCCTGAGGTTCGTGCAGCGGCACGAGGAAGAGTAGTCGCCGCGACATCAGGAGGACTCGATCTGTATTCCACTATCAGTAGTAACCCGACGAGCGTGTGAGTTTTTCAACGTGGCAGGCACACTCCGTGTGCCGTCCGCCCGAACCTGCCCTCAGCCCCGTATTTCTCGAAGAAAACGCGCAACTTCAAAACGGGCGCGTCGGGTTGCTACAGCTTCCGCTCGACGCGCTCGAGCAACGCCTGGTACGACTTCAGGCAGAATTCGAGTTGCTCCTGCAGCTTTCGCATGTCCCTTCGCTGGCTGCGGGTCGCGCTGTGAATTGGCTCCAGCCACGCGTTCATCAGAGCGAACTGTTCCTTCACGACGTTCGTCAACGTTTTCGGCACGCGGTTGATGATCGTGATTTGCCGTTCGCCGGACTCTTCGCTGGCGTCATCATCGTCGTCGTCCGGAGGAGTCAACACGGGCGGAGCTTCGGCGAGCGTCGGTGGTTTCTCGAACGCAGGTGGCTCCGTCGTTGCCGGCTCTGCTGGATGTGCCGCAACGGGTACTGGCGCCGCTGCGGTGATCTCAATCGATTTCCGGGCGAGCTCGGCAAAGTCGCTCATACCCGAAGACAGAGACCCGCTGATCGCCTGGAGGCCCGCTTCGAGTCCGGCAAACTGTTCGGCCAGAGTTCGAATGAGATCCGCCGTCCGTTCGTCTTCCTGGTCGCTGGATGAGGCTTCAGGAGTGGCGACCAGTGCTGTTTCACGGGCTCTCTGTTCGGCGAGTTGCGTGACGCCTTCCGCCATCGCCTTGCGAATCGAATCGAGACCGTCGCTGAGCGTTCCCAGCGTGGCGATGACCTGTCCCGTTTTATCGTCGGAACTGATGCCGCGCATTTTGACGTTCTGGCGGAAGGTTCGCTTGATGTCGTCCCAGCGTTCTGACTCTTCCTTTGTGGCGAGGCCGGTCATCTCTTTGAACTTCAGAAGGTTCGCTTCGGTGCCGGACGTCAGCGTCTGGGCATCGTTTTCGTAGTTCGACACGATGAGCGACGTCAGCTCGTCGTCGTTCATGATCGAGACGACCTTCTCCGCGATGCGGTTCATGTTTCGGTAGGAGCCCTGCAGTTTGAACGGCGGCTCGGTGCGGTAGTCATCCGACTGTGCGGCCGAGCGGATGTATTCCTTGTTCACAGCCAGGATCACGTCGCGGACCCGCATCAGCTTCTGCATCGTTGAGACCAGTTCGTTGATTTCCTCCAGCGAGTAGTTGCCTTCCAGGTTGATGCCTTCTCGCGGCTCGCCCGAGGCCATCTTGATGATCGCGTAAACGTCCTGCTGGCTTTTGCTGGCCAGGTTCGCGAGCACCGGGTTTGAAGTGAGTGCGTTTTCCAGATAGCTCATCTCAAACGCGTCGGCCGACTCGCCAATGATCTCGCCGAGGTTATAGATGTCGGCCCGGTTGGAAAGCATGTCGGGAATCTGAAACTTCTCGCCGCTTTCCGTGTACGGGTTGCCGGCCATCACGACGCAGACTTTGCGGCCGCGCAGGTCGTAGGTCCGCGACCGGCCTTTGTAGACGCCTTCGATTTTTCGCTGAGCATCGCAAAGTGAAATGAACTTCTGCAGAAATTCCGGATTCGTGTGCTGGATGTCGTCGAGGTAGATCATCACGTTGTCGCCCATTTCCAGGGCGAGGTTCAGTTTCTCGACTTCTTCGCGGGCTCCGGCGTTCGTCGTTTCCGTCGGGTCGAGCGACGTGACGTTGTGGCCCAGAGCCGGGCCGTTGATCTTCATGAAGATCAGACCCAGCCGGTTGGCGATGTACTCCATGAGGGTCGTTTTGCCGTAGCCCGGCGGCGAGACCAGCAGCAGAAGACCCATCAGGTCCGTGCGTTTTCCCTCACCCGCGACACCGATCTGCTTCGCCAGGTTGTCACCGATGAGGGGCAGGTAGACCTCATTGAGCAACCGGTTTCGGACGAATGACGTAAGCACTCGCGGCCGGAACTCGTCAAGCCGCATCTCGCCGCGGGCACTCTCGACAACCTCATGTTTGAGGTCGACGTAGTCGTTAAAGCGAGGCACGCTGACTCGCTCAAAGTGCTCGACGCGATGTGTGAACTCGGTGAAGTTGAGGTGGTAACTGCCGCCGTCGATCACGCCGTGCGTGCCCACCATCCCGGTGAGGTCCGCATCGACGACTCCATCGATGACGTGTTTTCCGTCCGGTTTGCCCGGCATCAGGATGAGAGCGATTTCGTCGGTGTACTCGCGATGCCGGACTTCGGCCTTTGCCAGGAATGCGGCCACCCAGTTTCGCAACAGGACGAAACAACTGACGCTGTCTTTGCGAACCGCCTCAACGGAATGCTGAAAGGCTTCCTGCGAACTGGCTCGCTTCAGCTGAGCGGCGAAGTCCTGACTGAAACGGCGAGCCAACTGGCTGACGGCGAATTCGCCACCGGTCGTCAACTCGCAGTAAAGATACTCGGCGGCCTCATCGACGAACTCTTGCTCAAACAGGCTGGTCTCTGCGACGAATGCGGCGATCAGCTCACGCAACTCGGCGAGGAAGACGTCCCTGCCGGAGATTTCCTGAAAGACGCTGGTAATCGCTCCGATGCCGCTGAGTTTGGCCGCGATCAGCGTTCGGGTTTTGTTTTCGCAGAACGAATTCCAGAAGAGTGCTGCGAGGGCCCGGGACCTTGTGTGAAAGCGGAGCAGGCCGATCGTCAGCTTCATCTTCACCAGCTGGACAAGTATCTGTCCGGCATCGACGTCGTGAACGCCCTTTGTGTACGACTCGGTATATCGCGGTCCCATGAATTTCTGCACGAAGGCCGCCAGCTCGGCTTCGGAAAACTTCAGCACTTCTCCGGCCGCGGGATGTTTGTCCGTGCCGAGTGCCGCGAGCATTTTTGCCGCAAGAAACTCGCCGCGGTACACCGCTCGGTTTTCGGACAGCACTTCCTGATTCCAGACTTCGCGCGTGGCGAGCAGTCGTTCGTCCTTGATCGGCTCGAAAAAGTTTGTGCCGGTCAGGTGGAGACACATCTGGTCGTTGCGCATCACCGTCGTCAGGTCGAGCGCCTGCACGTTGACCGAGAACAGGTGCGTGCCGAGGCGGATGGTGTTTTCGCCATCGACAAATAATTCGTTGCGGTCTTTGAGCTGCCGGACGGCATCCTCACGGACGGTTTTCAGGCGGCTCTGGATGTCGTCGACTTTGACGCTGTCGTCGAGGTCTTTCAGTTGCCGGACGATGTCCCGGACCTTTTCGATCATCAGGTCCGACGCGAAGTAGCCATTGATTTCGTTGATCGTCTCAAAACTCTGGACGCGCGTCTGAATGCCCTTCAGGACTCGCTCCGCAGCATTCATCAGCGAGTTGGCCCGCTTGTTGCGAGCCTCGACGAGCGACAGCTTCCGCTGCTCAAACGCCGTGTAGACCTCTTCCCGTTTCTCAGTCAGCTGCAGAATGAACTCGTCAAATTCGGCGAATCGGCCTTCGAGCTCCTCGAGCGTGATCATGACTTTCGTCAGAAACTCGTCGCACTTTTCCGGCGTGTCGCAGATGTCAAGGTAGTTGACGACCGCCTGGTTGAGCAGCTTCATTTGCGAGTTGAACTCGGCAATGCCTTCGACCGATGCCAGCTCTCGAATCTTCTTTTTGAGGATCGCGCGGGCCTGATTGATCGTCGCGAAGATCGCTGAGATGTTGTCGATAATCGTCGTGCGGTGCGTCGCGTCGTCGATCTTCAGGTTGCTGACAATCTCGATGAGCATCTCGAGTTCGGCGGCGCTCTGAGCGATGTCCTCTTCCAGTTGCTTCGCATCCGTGACCTTTGTCAGTTCCTCGATGCGCGACTGCTCGTCCCGGACTGTTTTCGCGTACGGGTCGAGGGCTTCCGGCCGAAGCAGGAACTCAACGCAGCTGCGCGAGAGGCGTTCAGTCTGCTCTGAGACGTCGGTTTCGAGTTTCCCGACCAGCGCCTCGTCAACGTACCGCAAGTCGCGCAGCGAGATGATGTCGCCGCGAATGCCTCGCAGATCGCTGAGCGACGACACGAATTCGTTGATGTGCTCGAACCGGCGATGCTGAACCTTCGAGAGGATTTCTTTCGTGCGGCTTTGCGCGGCTCGCGTCTGATCGGACGTGTTCTTTTTGACACGGACGACTTTTTCAAACTCATCGACAGCGGCCGTGGCGGCTTCTTTCACCGCGCCGAGAGCGGCTGCCAGATTGAATGTGTCCTCCCGACTTGTCCAGAAGTACGAATCGACGATGTCGCCGGTCTGCTTGACCAGGTCGGTGTAGAGGTTCGCGTAGGTGTCCTCTTTGTTGATCAGGTTGAGGACCTCATAGCGGACTCCTGCGAGTGACTTTCGAGATGCGCGACGTGTGAAATCGTAACCCCGGGACCGCATCGAGGAGCAGTCTGCAATCGCGGAACGCTTTTCGACTTCGATATGAGGAAACGCGAGCCCGCCGGGTGTCAGCAAGTCTCCACCTTGAGCACTTCTCACATCGCGGGTACGTTCTTACTGGCTGTCCGCAACTTCTTCAACAGGCTGTTGGTTCTGCGAGGCCGACCAGACAATCTCAGGCTCACAGAAAGTCGCGGTGCGACCCGAATGAAACTCGAACGACTCGCCATTGTGGCTGTCTGCTTTTGCTCGATGCTGCTTCGGCCGAGCAACGCCGATGACAGGCCGCTCATTTTTGAGTCCGACATTCGGCCGGTCCTGGCGAAGAAATGCGGCAAGTGCCACCGTGAGGATGTGCGGAAAGGTGGGCTGGACCTCTCGTCGATGGCCAGCGTCCGGCGCGGCGGTGAGTCCGGCGAAGGAGCCGTCGCTGAATCAGTCGACGAGAGTCTGCTGTGGATCATGATCGACGGCGGCGACATGCCGCCCGAGGGACAGCCGCGACTCACGGACAAGGAACGCGAGCTGATTCGCAAGTGGATCGCCACCGGAGCTCGGTCTGACAAACCATTGCCGTCCGCCGAGAAAGAACTCAACCAGCACGACGTCCTGCCGATCGTTCTGCTGCGGTGTACGACGTGTCACGGGGCGAGGATCAAACGGGGCGGTGTCGATCTTCGAACTCCGGAATTGATGAGGAAAGGCGGCGAGCACGGGCCGGCGCTGGTGCCCGGTGTTCCCGACGCCAGCCTCATGATTCAGCGGATCGAAAGTGAAGCCTGCCCTCCTCGAGAACTGCTGCTGAAGTTTTTTGTGAAACGTCCGCCGGTTTCGGAGGTGAAGGTTCTTCGCGACTGGATCGCCGCGGGAGCACCGGTCAAAAACATCGAGCCGGATGTCGCGACAACGAAACCGGATCCACTTGTCGTTGACGAGGACCGTCAGCACTGGGCCTTTCAGCCACCTCAAGTCCTGCCGGGCGAGCACTCCCTTGACGGCTTCATTCTTGAGAAGCTGACGGAACAAGGACTGCCGTTCTCGCCGGAAGCCGACCGCGACACTCTGATTCGGCGAGTGTATTTCGATCTGATCGGGATGCCGCCGAGTCTCGCCGAGTGGAAACGGTGGCGAGGCAGCAACGACGAGGACTGGTACGCCAGGATGGTCGACGATCTGCTCGCCTCGCCGCGCTATGGCGAACGCTGGGCCAGGCACTGGCTCGACCTGGCAGGCTACGCGGATTCGGAAGGCGGCACGTCGGCCGATCCGGTCCGGAAGGTCGCGTGGAAGTATCGCGATTACGTGATCCGCTCGTTTAATAACGACAAGCCGTACGACCGATTTCTGATCGAACAGATCGCGGGTGACGAGTTGATCGACCACGCGAACGCACCGGCGATCACGGAAGAAATGGTCGACAACCTGATCGCGACCGGCTTCCTGCGGATGGGCATCGACCAGACCGGCTCGCGGACAATGAACTTTGTTCCGGAGCGGATTGGCGTAATCAGCGATGCCATCACCGTGCTGGGCGAAGGGTTGATGGGACTGACGATGGGTTGTGCCCGCTGCCACTCGCACAAGTACGACCCGATTCCTCACCGCGACTACTACCGGTTCAAGGCGATCTTTCAGGGAGCGTTCGACGAGCACGACTGGCTCACTTTCAAAAACCGAACATTGAATGTCGACGTTGAGGAACGTCGCAAGCGAGTCGCGCAGGTCAACCCGCCGCTGCTGGCGAGCGGGAAGAAACTGCAAGCACGCCTCAATGCCGCTGCGAATGAAATTCGGCTCGAACTGCTGCGGCAGCACTATCCGGAACAGTCTGACGCTGACCGCAAAGAGACGCTTCGTGCTCTTCGGATCGCAGACAACAATCGCTCGCAGCCTCAGCGGATCCTCGTTGAGAAGCTGCAGCAGGTTGAGGTGCTGCCGGACTCGGATCAGCCCGAGCCGGTTGTCAAAGCTCGCCGAGTCGTGGCAGAGATCGAAAACGAACTTGCGCAGGTTCGGCGGAAGATGGAGCCACCTCTGACGATCCGCGCTGTCTGGGACCGCGGCGAGCCGTCTCCCACGTACATCCTTCGGCGTGGGGAGCACAACAAGCCGGGGGCGCTGGTCGGCCCCGGAGTCCCGTCCGTCCTGACCGATGGCCAGACACCGTTCGCCGTCGAGCCTCCCTTCCCAGGCGGAACCGCGAAAACCGGAAGGCGACTCGCGTTTGCCCGTTGGCTGACTCAGCCGAACCACCCGCTGACCGCGCGAGTGATGGTCAACCGGATCTGGTATCACCATTTCGGAACGGGGCTGGTGAAGTCGCTGGAAAACTTTGGAGCGAAAGGCGATCGACCTTCTCATCCAATGCTGCTGGACTGGCTCGCCGTCGAGTTCGTCAAACAGGGCTGGAGCGTCAAGCATCTGCATCGAGCCATCCTGAATTCCCGCACCTATCGACAGTCGAGCGACATTTCGCAACAGGTTCGCCATATCGACCCGCAGAACCGGCTGCTGTCTCACATGACGCTCCGGCGAATGGACGCCGAAGCGCTGCGTGACTCGCTGTTGTTTGTGTCGGGCAAGCTCGACAACACGCCGGGCGGTCCGCCGGACGCCGTTTCCGTTAACCGCGATGGCCTCGTCAGTGTCACTGCGACACCCGATGGTCGCTGGCGGCGGAGCATTTATCTGCAGTACCGCCGCACCGAAATCCCCTCCATGATGGCGACGTTCGACTACCCGGAAATGGGGCCCAACTGCCTGTCACGCAGCGTGTCGACCGTTTCTCCTCAATCGCTGATGTTGATGAACAACCAGCATGTGCGGGATCTGGCCGCCGACTTCGCGGCTCGTGTGGAAGAGCTTACGAAAGAGAGCAAGTCGAGCCGCCTCGAAGATCGAGTCATCACGGTTTACCAGCTCGCGCTGAGCCGTTCGCCCAGCGAAGCCGAACAACACATTGGCGTCGACACATTGAAAGAGCTGCGAGCTGCCTGGCAGGAAACGCCGGACGCCGCTCTGCAGACTTACTGTCATACGATCCTCAATTCCGCCGCGTTCCTTTACGTTGACTAAAGAGAAGATCAGTTTGGCCGACCTTCAAAACCCGATGTGTGAGCGAAGTCGTTGGCGATCTGGATCTGGCCATTCCCCGCCCGCCCACGATCCCCGATGGTCCCGCCAAACCACAAGCACGCAGCGCCAGCAAGTGAGCCAGCACACGGCCGACGGTTTCAGGGGCTCACTCGCTGGCGCTGGGTGCTTGTGGGAGGGATTCCAATTCCCTGGTCGTTCGTCAGTTCCTGACGGTATTCCTCGACATGTATGAAGGTGTCGGTTTTTCATGAGAGTCATGAATGTCAGGAAATGCCGGTCAGCGCTCGCCT
>JAQBVJ010000111.1 GCA_027623235.1 Planctomycetota bacterium | reverse complement strand
CTCCTCCCACGCTACAACTACACCCTCTCACCACAGATGCCGATTTAATTTCACCGCCGGTCCTAACCGCGCCTGGACAACTCCCTGCATTGCCGAAACCGCGGACGGCAAACACGAGCTGATCATCAATCACAAAGATGAGATCAACGGTCTCGACCCGAAGACGGGAGAGAAGTTGTGGTGGTGTGCGGGAATTGAGGACTACATCGTCCCGGTGCCCGTCTTTCACGACGGGATCGCTTACTGCCTGGGCGGGCGGAGCAATCGCAGCATCGCTGTGAAACTGGGTGGCCGTGGCGATGTGACGAAGACTCATAAATTGTGGGAGTCGACGATCGGTGCGAACGTGACCTCGCCCGTTTACTACGACGGGCATCTTTACTGGGCGAGCGACAAGGCGATTGAAGTCTGCCTCAACTCGAAGACCGGGGAAGAGGTCTACCGGGAGCGGCTTCCGACTCGGGCCAGAATTTACGGATCGATCGTACGGGCCGGGGACAAACTCTACGTGACGACTCGCGATCTGGGAATCCTCGTCCTTGCGGCGGCCCCCGAGTTCAAAGTCCTCTCCCATAACGAGTTCAAAGAGGACACGTCGATGATCAACGCCAGCCCGGCAGTCAGCGGAAATCAACTGCTGGTCAGGACCGATCGATTCCTGTACTGCATCGGGGCAGGGACTCAGTAAGACGTCACGCGTACACATTAAGCAGCAAGGTCTCGCCGGAAAACGTCCTCGGCGAGGCCTGTTGTGTTTCTTAAGTGTCAATTATGTAATGAGTTAGGAGTCTTCGGCCTGTCCCGGTCTGCCTGCCGTCAGAATCGGAAAATCCGGCACGATCCGAATAATCGCTACAGTTTAACACTCGCCCGAGTCGATACCCAACGCAGAGTTTTCTCTCGTTCGCGCTGCGTGTTTTGCGCGACGGGGGTGAGCGGCTTCCCGCTCCTTTTTCACTCTGATGTTCAGGGACGGACTCATGCAGCGACATCGCTGGCTGGCCACAATTCTGGTGCTCCTGTTTGTAGCGGGAAGCGGACAATTCGCACTCGGGCAGCCGATGCCTCCTGGGCCTGGCGGAATGTCCGGACCCGGTGCGATGGCGCCCGGTGCGATGGGAATGCCATCGCCTTACGGTCCTCAAACCGGCGGGCCGTGGTATCAACCGCCGACCGGTCAGGGGTCGTACCCCAATTACTATCAGCCGTGGCCGGCCGTGTCTCCCTATGCGATCGACCAGTCTGATTTGTCGAACGAGAACGGGTTGTGGATTAACGACCTGATTCCTCGCGGTCAGAACAAGAAGCTGAATCTGCGGCTCGATTACATCCGAGCTCTGGTCTCAACGCCGAACGGGCTGGTCGGTAACCCCGACGCACCAAGCTACAAACGGTTCATCGAGCCGCTGTTCGCAGATCAGCAGGGCGGCGGCGGCGGCGGTGGCGGTCAGAATCAGCAGACTCCGCTGGACCCGTTTCTCGGGACGGCGACAGCTCCGGGCTTCAATCTCCCGGGCTTCAATCTCTTCGACCCGGTCAACGCCAATGTTGTTGGTGAGCCAAGGATGAAAGGGCTGCGGCTGACTCTGGATTCCACCAACGCCGATGGCTCGGGCCTGACGGTGACGGGCTTCTGGGCCGAAGATAATGATGCGTCGTTTAATGCTCGTGATGAAGTCCATCCGAGTCGTGGGACGGAGCGTTACCTGCTGACGAACTTCGTGCTCGACCCGACATTCGATCCAACGGATCCGGCTGACCTTGCCAAAATCGCACCCTTTACGGTCGACGAGATTCTTGAAAACAACCTCTTGAATCTGCGAGGCATTCCGCTTGACGACGGGTCGCTTCGCAGGAATCCGGACGGCACGGTCACTGGTGGTATCGCCGCTCCGTACGACCTGGAATTCCGCCTGAATTTCACGGTCCAGCAATACGGCACCGGGTTGAGCTGGTCAGGAGCTCCGATTTATCGAACGAAGTACATTCGCGTGAATCCGAACTACGGAATGCGTTACCACTCTCTTCGAGAACACTTCGGGTTTATGGGAATGGACAGCGGTGTCTTTTACGGCAGCACCGGCGGCGGCGGTGGTGGCGGCAACAACAACATTTCCGGCGATCTCAAATTGCATTCAATACCTGACGGTACGGACGGTGACGGAGACGGCATCTTCGACAACGCGGGTGGTGGTGACGACCAGCAGCAGGGTGGTGGCGGCGGTGGTGGCGGTGCCGGAATGTCGTCATTCGTCACGACGAACGATTTCCTGAACATCTACCCGGTGACATCGATTCTGCGGAACAGCGTTTACTCCAACATGGTCGGCCCGGAAGTCGGGGTGAACTACACGATTGCTGGAGAGCGAATTCGGGTTGGTGGAAAGTCCAATTTCTCACTGCTGGGGAACTTCGAGAAGATTCGCCTGAGTGGCGACAACATTTTCCCCACGACGCGGCAGACGCAGTCGCTCCTGCCGACTCCAGAAAATGGTCGCCCGAACCGGTTCGAAGAAACCGAGGAGCACGCCCATGTCTCGCCGATGTTTGAGCAGTCGCTCTACATCGAGGGCCCGGTGCTGGAGTACATCCCATTGGTGCGACGAGTGACCTTCCTCAAGAACGCGAACTTCCGGCTTGGATACACGCTGACCGTCATTGGCGAGGTGACCAGGCCGAACAATGCGATTTTGTGGACGGCGAATCCAGCCATCGGCGGGTTCCCTCAGGATCCGTCAACGGGACTGTATCCGAGGATTCAGACTCCGGAACGTGAGACCTGGAAGTCGACGGCCTGGGACTTCGGTCTAAGCTGGACCTGGTGAGATCAAACCTCACCGCAGCCGACGCGTCGATTGTCCCGTGTGGAAATGAGAAAGCCCTCAGACTGCAAGTCTGAGGGCTTTCATTTGCGCTGCGGGTCGGTTCCAGAAGCGGCCGACCGGGGCTGATTTTTGCGGGGAACTATTCCTTCTTCGCCTCATCTTTTTTGGCGTCGTCCTTCTTCGCGTCTGCCGCCTTTTTGGCGTCCTCGGCTTTCTTGGCGTCCTCAGCCTTTTTGGCTTCTTCGGCTTTCTTCTTAGCTTCCTCTTCGGCTTTCTTCTTCGCTTCTTCTTCGGCTTTCTTTTTGGCCTCTTCGGCTGCCAGCTTTTCTTCCTCTGCTTTTCGGATCGCTTCCTTTTCCGCGTTGATCTTGTCCTGGACAAGGTCCGGGATGATCTTCAGATCGGGGCGGGCTTTCTTCAGCTTCGCGACGCCCTCGATCGTGACTTTCGTCTGCCAGGTGTAGACCTTTTTCAGGCCCTTCAGCTGGGCGATTGTGTCCAGGCCGGCATCGGTGATTCCGGTTCCGTAAAGATTGAGATACTCCAGCTTCTGAAGCTTCAGGAGTTGCCCCAGTCCAGCGTCCGTCACTTTCGTGTTTTCCAGATGCAGCTTGACCAGGCCTGTTGTGTCGGCGATGAGGGGCAGCCCGTTGTCGTCGACGCCTGTGCCTCTCATGTTCAGTTCGTGAATAAAGGTGAGGCCCTTCAGCGGGGCGAGGTGGTCGTTTCCGATTTCGCCGTCCGCCAGATGAAAGCCGATGTCAATCCGCTCGTCGTTCTGAGCAACCTGCAGAGCCGATCCGCCGAGCTCGCGGATCTTCGCGAGGGCCGCTTTGTCAGCGTCAGTCAGCACGACCTTCACGCCTTTGGGTTCGTCCTTTTTCACTTCTTTGGCTTCGTCCTCAGCGCCGGCGGTTGAAAACAGCAGCAGGGAAAAGGCGAACGCGGTCATCGTCAAAAGTGATTTCATGATCGACGTCTCCGTGGCAGTTGGAACAAAAATTGGTGGGAACTCACCCGAAGAAGCTGTGAGTTTTCAGTTCAAACTGCCGGAACTGAAAAACTCACAGCCTCTTCGAGTGACGGGTGGTCTGGATTTGTGAACCGAGTTTGTGCGTACGCCAGATCAGGCCGGCACAACTCCCGGATTCTATCAGGTGAAAACTCGACGGGAAGCCGCCGGGAACTGATGGTGACCTGTTGAGTCGGCCTGCGCTACAATTCCGGCTTCTCATTAGGACGTGATTCTGAAACGGAGTTCAGGCATGTTGACCTGCCGGGTTTCGCTTTGCGCCGCGATCTTCGCGGCCTGCTCAATGTTTTCCGCTCAGAATGCGGCGGCTCAGACGCCGACTCCGGAAGCCGCGCTGAAGTACCGGCCCGCTCAGAGCGATGTCGAAATCGACACTCCGACGGCGGCTGAGGTTTCAAAGTGTGTCGTGAAGCTTGAGCGTGGCGAGGGGATTTCGGGCTTCACGGTGTTCGATCCGGACGGCCAGATTCTGCGCCGCTATGTGGACACGAACGGCGACCGCTTCATCGATCAGTGGCGGTACTACCGGATGGGCACGGAAGTTTACCGCGACATCGACTCGAACGCGGACAACAAGATTGACCAGTCCCGCTGGGTCAACACCGGCGGTTCGCGCTGGGGCATCGATAAGAATCAGGACGGGAAACTGGATTCGTGGCGAGTCCTCTCCGCAGAGGAAGCCACACGAGTTGCCGTGAACGCGATGATCGCCGGCGATTCCGATCTGCTCTCAACCGTGCTGATTTCGGCGGACGATATCAAACAGCTCGGCATTGCGGATGAGTTTGCGGCGGCACTGTTGCGACAGGTTCAGAATCCGGAAGCGGCTCTCAGAGCGGCGATGAATACCAAGTCTGTCACGGGAGAATCGAAGTGGACACGCTTTGACGCGGCGATGCCGGGAGTGATTCCGGCTGACGATGGCAAGGCGACGGAAGACCTCACCGTTTACGAAGGAGCGATGGCGATCATCGAAACCCGAGATCAGCACGGCTTCGTTCAGATTGGTGAGATGATTCGAGTTGGCAATGTCTGGAAGCTGACTCAGGTTCCCAGGCCGATGACGGGCAACACAATTCAGGTTGCGATGGGCGGGATCCTGATGCGACCTGGCATCGAAGGACCACCCGGTGGTGTCGACGCCGGGACAGAGCTGACTCCAGAGATGGCCGCGAAAATTCAGGAGCTGCAGAAGCTCGACTCGAACCCGCCTTCCCAGGACGCCACTCAGCAGACGGTGATCGCCTATTTGCAGAAACGGCGAGCCATTATTCTGCAGCTCATCAATCAGTCCCGGACGGCTCAGGAACGCGAGACGTGGCAGCGGCAGCTGATCAACCTGCTGGCCTCGATGGCTCAAACAGGAGACCGGACCGGCATTGCCGAGCTGTCCGCCATCGAAGCCGACCTGCGAAAACGGGCACCGGAGTCATCGCTGGTTCCGTACGCCATTTACCGGCGACTGCTCGGTCAGTACAGCCTCGACCTGAGAATCACGACCGACCAGAAAAAACAGCAGGAGCTGCAGGAGACCTGGCTGACGTCGGTTGAGCAGTTTGCAAAACAGTTTCCGCAGTCCGAGGACGCTCCCGACTCGCTGCTGCAGCTGGCCGTGAACCGGGAGCTGGCCGGATCCGATAACGGTGCCCGCGAGTTCTACTCGCAGCTTGCCAGCAATTACGCCGAGACACCTCAGGGCAAGCGAGCCGTCGGTGCGCTGCGTCGACTTCAGCTCGTCGGCCGCGAGATGCCGCTGACTGGACCGGATCCCTCCGGCCGGAAAGTCGACGCGTCAAACTATCGAGGCAAGCTGCTGCTGGTCGTCTTCTGGGCCAGTTGGTCCGGCGAGTTCGTTGACGACGTTCCGGTCCTGCTCGGCCTTTACAATCAGTACCAGTCAAAAGGTTTTGAGATCGTCGGCGTGAGCCTGGACACTCAGGCCGACTCGGTCGCGCCGTTCATCAAACAGACAAAAATCCCCTGGTCAAACATCTTCGAGCCTGGCGTCTTCGACAGCCCGCTGGCTCAGCAGTACGGCATCCTGACCGCGCCCACGATGTTCCTGATCGGCCGCGACGGCAAAGTCATCTCGACGGGCATCAGCATCTCAGACCTGAAAGACGGTTTGAGAAAGCAGCTGGATTAATCTTCGTTCCAGTTGCGGGCGAAGCCCCAGACTACCTCGGCTGTGGAGCGTTTTCAGCGGTCGCCATCAGGGCTTCAGAAGGTGTTAAATATCGGCGAAGAGATGGAACATTTCCACGTATCGTCCGTGAACAATCCCAACTGACAATCGCGCGGACTCTTAATTCCAATTCGTTCGCCGCTGCCCGGTGAACGGTAACAACAGGCGTAATGACGTGTCGCCATGAACGCGGTTTACATCGAAACTTCGATCGTCAGCTACCTGCGACAGAAGCCGAGCACACAGGTCGTCACTGCCGCTCGCCAATTGCTGACGCATCGCTGGTGGGACAACGAGCGACAGCACTACGAGCTGGTGGTGTCGCAGTACGTGATTGACGAAGCGTCGGCTGGCGATCCGGCGCTGGCTGTAGAACGACTGGAGACGCTCGATGGCATTCCTCTGTTGCCGCACGCTCCTGAGATTCCTCAGATCGCCAACGAAATCATGTCGCCTGGCGTCCTTCCGGAAAAAGTTCAGGTTGACGCTCTTCACATCGCCGCAGTCGCTCATCATCAGATACAGTACCTGCTGACGTGGAACTGCAAGCACATCGCGAATGCGAAGATACTGCCTCGGATTCATGAACTGCTTGCGAAACTGGGCATCCCGATCCCCATCATCTGTACTCCAGAGGAGCTGTTGGGCGATGACACCGAAACCAGCTGAGTCAGTGATCGAAGAAATTCATCGAACACGTCAGGAGATTTCTGATCGATTCGACGGTGACATCGTGGCTATTGCCGAGGATGCAGCAACCCGACAGGCAGCCTCGGAGCGTCCAGTGTGGATAGCCGAGACGCCCAGGAAATCGCTCAACCAGAGCGGCGGTTGAACTCGTATGCGGAATCGAAAATTCGCCGCCGGCTCCTTTGGCTCAGGCGTTACTCGACTACGCCAGGATCTCTTTCACGATTTCTCCATGCACGTCGGTCAGGCGGTAGTGGCGGCCCTGGAATTTGAAGGTCAGCTTCGTGTGGGTAATCCCCAGGCACTACTCAATCGTGACGGCGCCGGATCGGTAGTTGATGTGCAGATGGTATCCCGCAAGCAGTCCAACCCCGAGCAACGGATACTCACCATTATTCGCGACGACTTCGAGTTCGCGTTCATTGCCAAACCAATCAATCAAGCACACAAAACGCTGCAGTGCGACTTCGGAACCGTCGGCCAGAACGGCCTTCAATGTGCCAGACGGAGGGAGCTCAAGATCGTCAATCAGGTTCTGCGGGAGGACGAGATCGCCGTTAAATCCGGTGTCGATCCAAACTTCAACGTCGTGCGTTGTGGCGACTTTCGAAAGTCGAATAGAGACCGTGACCAGCGCTCGACCGTATTTGTCAACGTGCCCATTCATCGAACGTGCAATCCAAAGTGCAGGGCCGCTCTGTGGCCGATGCGAATCGCATGCGTCAACCGCTCCGGAAAATCCTGCCGCGCCGCCTGGGTCGCCTCATTCAGCGTGCCACCCAGGAAATACTCACCGGATTCAGGATCGATCGCGACGAACTCATCCATGTGCTCTCGCTCGAGTTCTGCCTGGAACTGGCTCGCGTAAATCTCTTCGGCTTTCTTCACAAATTCATCAATATCCCGCATCGTCATTGTCCGTTTCCTCAGTCATGTACGATCACGTGAATGTATCAGGGGCTGGCTGGAGCCGGCAACGTGTGAAGTCCGCGGCAAGTTTGAGCTAAGCGAGAATCTCTTTCACCACATTTCCGTGCACGTCGGTCAGGCGGTAGTGGCGGCCCTGGAATTTGAAGGTCAGTTTTGTGTGGTGGATTCCCAGGCACTTCAGCATTGTCGCGTGCAGGTCGTGAACGTGGACCGGGTTTTCCGTGATGTTGTACGAGTAGTCGTCGGTCGAGCCGTAAGTTGTGCCGCCCTTGATGCCGCCTCCGGCCAGCCACAGTGAGAAGCAGCGCGGGTGGTGGTCTCGCCCGTAGTCGTCGGCGGTGAGGCGGCCCTGGCAATAGACCGTGCGTCCGAACTCGCCCCCCCACACGATCAGCGTGTCGTCGAGCAGGCCTCGCTGCTTGAGGTCCGTCAGCAGCGCGGCGGAGGCCTGGTCAGTCGCTTTGCACTGTTTGCCGATTTCGACCGGCAGTTTCAGATGCTGATCCCAGCCTCGGTGGAAGAGCTGCACGAAACGCACTCCGCGCTCGGCCATCCGGCGAGCCAGCAGGCAGTTGGCGGCAAACGTGCCGGGCGTCTTTGCGTCCTCGCCGTAGAGGTCGAAGATGTGGTCCGGCTCGTCCGACAGGTCGATCAGTTCCGGGACGGACGTCTGCATCCGGTAGGCCATTTCGTACTGTGCGATCCGCGTCGTGATTTCCGGATCGCCGAATTCCTCAAAGCGTTTCTGGTTGAGCTTTGCCAGGTCATCGAGCATGCGGCGCCGGATCTCCTCATCGAGCCCTTCCGGGTTCGAGAGAAACAGCACGGGGTCGCCGACCGAGCGGAATTTCACTCCCTGGTATTTCGACGGCAGAAACCCGCTGCCCCACAGCCGGTCGTACAGCGGCTGCCCGCCCGATCCGGACACCATCGCGACAAAGGACGGCAGGTCGTCGTTGTCGCTGCCGAGCCCGTACGACAGCCAGGACCCGATGCTCGGGCGGCCGGCGAGCTGGTTGCCGGTCTGAAAAAACGTGATCGCCGGGTCGTGGTTAATCGCCTCGGTGTGCATTGACCTGATGACGCACAGATCGTCCGCGACGCCCGCAGTGTGCGGCAGGAGCGAGCTGATCTCGACACCGGATTCGCCGTGCTTCGCGAAGTCGAATGCCGTCGGGGCAACCGGAAAGCTGTCCTGCTTCGAGGTCATCCCGGTGAGCCGCTGGCCTTTGCGGATCGAGTCGGGCAGCTCGGTCGACCGCAGCTTCGCCAGTCCGGGTTTATAGTCGAAGAGGTCCATCTGAGACGGAGCCCCGGACTGAAAGAGATAGATCACCCGCTTCGCTTTCGCAGCCAGATCGGGAAAGCCCTCGATGCCTGGCGCATTGGCCCGCGGCTTCGCCGGATTCTCGTCGGCCGCGTCGCCGTCTCGTTGAAGGAGACTCGCCAGAGCGGCCGTGCCGATCCCCGCGGCACTACGGCCGAAGAAGTGCCGGCGGTTCATCCAGAGCTGCTGTTCGGTGAGCGGGTTCATCTTTCGGCCTGTCGTTACGAGTGACGTCTCGCGAAGACGGAATTGTAACCGGTCGCAGAACGAGCGCCATCAGACCGCACCAGGAAGCCTCCCTTCAGGGCCGTAGCAGGCTCACTCCTGCCCGAGCATTTCTTTCAGGGCGGGAATTCTCTTCTCTCCCTCGGCGACGGCTTTTTTGTCCTGGCCGTCCTGGATGACCTGTTCCCACAGCTGCACGGCGGCCGCCAGCATGTTTGGCTTCTGGTTCTGATATTGCTTCGGAAGTGGCCCCGAGGCGTACGCGTCGACGGCCCGGGCCCGGGCGATCAGGAATCGACGCTGCTCGGCGATGTCTTCCTTCTCCCACGACAGGTCGCCGTTCTGAGCCTCGGTCAGAATCTGCAGAGCGGTCTTTGCCTGCGGAAGATCGTTCCAGCGAGCGTAAACACCTTTCATCTGCATGAGGCCCGAATAAAGCTGCTGCGGATTCTTCGCCCGCTTCTGGCCCTCGGCGAGGAGCGCGGCCGCCCAGTCTTCACGCGAGAGCGGTTCGGCGAGGCTTGACGCTGGCCAGTCTTTCGCGAGTTTCTTTCGCGCGGCGACGTCCTGTTCGAGCCACGTCAGCGCTTCGTCCAGCACTTTCGAATTCGGAACTCCGTGACCGAGTCCGGGAGCGACCCACGTTTTGCAGCGGACTCCGATCTCGTCCATCTCGGTCTGGTGGAGCCGTTCGCACTCGCCGCGGTTGAAGTCCGACTCGCCGGTCAACTGCGCGATGCTGAGCCGATCGACGACCCGCTGTCGCAGCCAGGGTTCCTGACGCAGGCTGCTTCCCGCGCAGACGGGGATGACTCCGCCGAAATATTCGGGCAGAGCGAACGCGATCGAACAGGCGACTCGTCCACCGCCGGAGAAGCCGGAGATGTAGGTCTTGTCCGGGTCGACGTTGAAGCGGCGCCGGATGTCGTCCAGAACGTCCATCACGATACGGACACGCGTCGGCATATCGACGTCGTTGCCGGCTTCGTGGACTCCGGCAAGGATCACGCTGTGTTTCGTGCAGGCATCCTGCCAGACACGGACGATGTTCGACCGATTGGACGGTGGGACAAAGAGGATCAGCGGGACGAGGTTTCGCGGCGAGATTTTCGGAGGGACGAACAGTTCGTAAGTCTGCTTCGTCGAGTCGTACCCGTTGAGCCAGTCTGCGGGAACTTTCGCCGGACTTTGATTCGCGAGGGCGAACATCCAGTCAAGCCGCGTCTCATTGGCAACCGCGACGGACGGAGCGTGTCCGGTGAGCGATCGCTGCTGAGCGTGAAGTCTCGCCGCGGGAAGTAGAAGCAGACTCAGAATAAGGAGACGCATGGCTGGCTCCGAAGAAAACGAAACGGATCTCAATCATTAGATCAGAATCGTGTCGCGGTCGCCTCGGATGAGCAGTGTGGTTGGACTGAAAACGCGACGGATTATCGACGAGATTCGGTTTTTCAGGATCACGCGGCTGTGTCAGGGGCCGCGAGTTTGAAGTCAACTCTTCAGGTCGAGGCACTTCCTGCGTAGAATCGCCAGGTCTTTCTTTTCTCCATTTGACTTTTCTCCATTTGAGTCGAGGGCGTTTCGTGAAATCGATTCTCAACGTGCGGGCCGGTTATCGAGCCTTGTTTCTGATGAGCCTGGCATTTGTGCTCGTGGTCTCCTCTGTCCGGCCCACGGAAGCTCGGTCGACGACGGAAACTGTCGAGTACGTCCTGCCACGGACGGTGAAGATTTTCGGAGCCGGCGGGCTGCAGAAGCTCGCTTCTTACGGGACCGGGTTTCTCGTTTCGAAAGACGGCCACATCGTGACGGTGTGGAGCCACGTTCTGGATCCCGACGAGGTTTCCGTGGTGCTCGACGATGGGCGCAGGTTTCCGGCGAAGGTCCTGGGAGCCGAGCCACCGCTCGATCTGGCCGTGCTGAAGATTGACGCGCCGGACCGCGATCTCGACCTGCCTCACTTCAACCTCGACACGGAGATCGGCACGGCGAGTGCCGGAGCCCGGGTGCTCGGCTTCAGCAACATGTTTAATGTCGCGACCGGGGACGAGCCGGTTTCCGTGCTGCACGGCGTCGTGATGTCCCGCACGAAGCTGCGGGCTCGACGCGGGACTTACCAGATTCCTTACGACGGCGATGTCTACGTGGTCGACGCGATCACGAATAACTCCGGAGCGGCCGGCGGCGTGCTCACAACGCGGGACGGAAAGCTGCTCGGCATGATCGGTCGCGAGCTGCGGAATTCAGAGACGAATACCTGGGTGAACTATTCGATTCCGCTCACCGAACTGAAAACGCCCGTGCAGGAAATCATCTCCGGCAACTTTACGAGCACGCAGAAACCTCTGGATGATCCGGGAGCGGCGGCGCGTTACCACCCGCGTGACTTCGGCATCGTCATGGTGCCGGACGTGCTGTATCGGACACCGGCATACGTGGACGCGGTCGTCCCGGGCTCGCCGGCGAAAGAGGCCGGGCTGATGCCGGACGATCTGGTCCTCTTTGTCAATGACGAACTCATGCAGTCCGTGCGGATGATGAAGGAAGAGCTCGGACGTCTGGAAGCCGGCGATCGACTCAGTATCGTGGTGCGTCGGAAAGATCAGCTGCAGACCTTTGAATTCTCTGTTCCGAGGAAAGAGAAACCTGCAGCCGCCGTTGAGGCACCTGCGCCGTAACCGCTTCCGATGAGCGGAACCGACGTTTTCACAACGATCCCGGCTGATTGACCCTTCGGCTTTCCGACCGGTAACATGCCTGCTCGTCAATGCGATCTCCAGCAGGTCGTAAACTCGTTTGAATTTCCCGCTTTGAATTCCGCGGTCCTTAACGTGTCTTATCTCAAAATTCTTAAGGGCGCGAACGCCGGGAAATTCATCCCGCTGGATAGTGATCGCGTCGTTTTTGGACGACATCCCAGCTGCCATATCGTGCTGGAAGATGGTGCCGTCAGCCGTCAGCACGCTCAGATCATTGAGACTCACGGCAGCTTTTACATTGAGGATCTTCGCAGTCGAAACGGCACTCAGCTCAAGGACAAGGACATTCTCCACGCGGCTCTGTTGCAGAACGGAGATGTGATCCGGGTCTGCGAATACGAGTACAGTTTTCACGATCTCTCCAGTGGCGAGATTCCTGAAGAGACCGAGTTGCTCAAAGAGAGCTCGCGCCAGAATCGATCGGGTTCGAGTGTCTACAAGAAACCGGACGCCAAAACGCAGGATGTGGGAGAAGATTCCAACGATCGGTCATCGATCATTTCGCGGATTGATGTTCGGTCCGGTTCCGGCGTTCGCCTCAGTGTCAAACCCGAGGCCAAACTGCGGGCGATTCTCGAAATCGGCCGGGCACTCAGTCGAGTACTCAACGTCGACGAAGTTCTGCCCAGCATTCTCGAAGCGTTGTTCCAGCTTTACCCGCAGGCCGACCAGGGGTTTGTCCTGTTGACAGAGCCCGGCCGCGAGAAACCGGTGCTGCGAGCGCACAAGAATCGGCGGCCCGACGACGACTCGATGTCCATCAGTCAGACGATCGTCAATCAGGCAATGAGGACCGGTGAGGCGTTGCTCAGCCGCGACGCGACAGAAGACAGTCGTTTTGTCAGCAGCGAGAGTCTTGCCGGCCTGAGGATCCGCTCAATGATGTGTGCACCGCTCGTCACTCAGAGTGGCGAGCGACTGGGAGTCATTCAGGTCACGACGTTTGATCTTCGATCGCACTTTACGGAGAACGATCTCGACCTGCTTGTTAACGTGGCCACGCAATGTACGCTCGCAATCGAGAATGCGACGCTTCACCAGTCAATGATGCAGCAGCACGACATGCAGCGCGAGCTGGAATTTGCGATGCAGGTTCAGCTTGGTTTCCTGCCCAACAAACGACCTCAACTGCCGGATTACGAATTCTCTGATTACTACGAGGCGGCTCAGCACGTTGGCGGCGATTACTACGACTACGTTGAACTGCCCGACGGTCGCGTGGCGATCTGTGTGGCCGACGTGGCAGGCAAGGGAGTTCCCGCAGCGCTGCTGATGGCGCGGCTGTATTCGGCGGTGAGGTATCACCTCCTGACGAAGCCAACGGTGGCTGCGGCGATGTCGGGGCTGAATGCCGAAATCGCGACGAGCGGCCTGGGGCACCGGTTCATCACGTGTGCCCTCACTGTTATTGACCCGAAAGAGCATCACCTGACGCTTGTGAGTGCGGGCCATCTGCCACCGGTTCGGCGTAACCTCAGCGGCGAAGTCACCCTCGTCGAGGGCGACGATATGGGCTTGCCACTGGGCATCATTCCGGATCAGGAATTTGTGCAGACCGTCATCCCGATCGAACCTGGCGATACGTGGGTCCTGTACACCGACGGCGTGACCGAAGCGATGACTCTCGAGCGGGAACTGTACGGGACGAAACGTCTGACGAAGTTCATTGCAGACGGGCCGCTGGAAGTTGACGCGCTGGTTAAAGGGATTGTTGACGACGTCGCTGCATTCGCTGGCGGGTCCGCTCAGAGCGACGACCTTTGCATGGTCGCGTTTCAGCGGATCCCCTGATTGCCACCTCGGGATCCAGACTCACTGCCACCCACCGCTGCCTGAACGGAGTCAGGGATCATGACGCTTGATGTTCAGTCAGTTCTCGGCGATGACGGTCTTGTCGCACGACGACTCAACAGCTACGAAAGCCGTCCCGAACAGCTCGGTATGGCCGAAGCGGTTCGACAGGCGATCGACGAGAAGCAGCATCTCATCGTCGAGGCGGGTACGGGCGTCGGGAAGAGTTTTGCTTATCTTGTGCCTGCGATTCTCGCTGCGACAGCCGACGCCGACAAAGAGCGACCGAAAAACGCGAAGAAGAAACGCATCGTCGTTTCGACACACACGATCAGCCTGCAGGAGCAGCTTTACGAACGCGATATTCCGTTTCTGAATTCGATTCTGCCGGTCGAGTTCTCGGCAGTCCTCGTCAAAGGCCGCTCCAACTACATCAGCCTGCGGCGGATGTTCGGCGCGAATGATCGAGCGGGCTCGCTGTATTCGGCTCCGGAAGATTTGCGACAGCTCGAGGCGATCGTCGACTGGTCGAAGGACAGCAGTGACGGGTCGCGATCGGATCTTGATTTTCGGCCCAACAGCACGGTCTGGGACGAGGTTCAAAGCGAGCACGGAAACTGCCTGGGCAAGCACTGCGATTTTCACGAGCAGTGTTTTTATTTCCGGGCCAGGCGTCGTGTCTGGAATGCCGACATCCTGGTCGTGAACCATGCGCTGTTCTTTTCGGACCTCGCACTGCGACGCGAGGGGGCGTCGATCCTGCCGGACTACGACGTGGTGATTCTCGACGAGGCACACACCGTTGAGGGAGTCGCCGGTGATCACCTTGGGATTTCGCTCACCAGCGGGCAGGTCGATTACCTTCTCAACCGGCTCTACAACGATCGCTCCAACAAGGGAGTTCTGGTCGCACATGGTCTGACGGAGTGTCAGAAAAAAGTCATGCGGATTCGAGCGGCGGCGGAAGACTTCTTCGGCTCGCTCCGGTTCTGGCGGGAACACCGGGCTCCGGCCAACGGGCGGATCCAGCAGCCGATCGACATGACTAATCCGCTGTCTGAGGAACTGAACGAACTCGGCCGTCACATCGCAAACCGCGCAGAGGACTTCGACGAAGAAGAAAAGAAAATCGAACTGAAGGCCGCCGCCGAGCGATGCCAGATCCTTGCGGCCTCGGCAGAAGCCTGGCTCCATCAGCGCGAAGAGGACAGCGTCTACTGGATTGAGACGATGAACGGTCGCCGACCGGCAACGAAACTTGTCTCGTGTCCGATCGAAGTGGGACCGCTGCTCCGCGACGAGCTTTTCAATCAGACGGACACAGTCATCCTGACGAGTGCCACGCTGGCCGTCGGTCAGGAGAACTTTGATTACTTGAAGGGCCGACTCGGCGTGACCAGGAGCAGCGAGAAAAAGCTCGGCAGCCCGTTCAACTATCGCGAGCAGGCAAAGCTGATTCTGCCGCAGGATATGCCCGATCCCAGCCAGGCGTCCGAATACGAAGCCGCCGTCTGCGATCACATCAAAAAGTACGTCGCTCAAACTTCGGGCCGGGCCTTCGTCCTGTTTACGAGTTACCGGATGCTGCGGAACTGTGCCGCGCGACTTTCCAGCTGGTTCGCCGAGCAGAATCTCGCACTCTACTCGCAGGGCGACGGGCTGCCTCGATCGCAGATGCTCGACCGGTTTCGCGCTGATCCGGCCGCCGTAATCTTCGGAGCCGACAGTTTCTGGCAGGGCGTCGATGTTCCGGGCGAGGCACTGCAGAACGTCATCATCGCAAAGCTGCCGTTCAGTGTTCCCGACCACCCGTTGCTGGAAGCTCGCGTCGAGGCGATCAAATCGCGCGGCGGGAACCCGTTCATGGAGTATCAGGTTCCCGAAGCGATCATTCGTCTCAAACAGGGCTTCGGCCGACTGATCCGCTCGCGGAAGGACACCGGCCAGGTCGTGATCCTCGACCCGCGAATCCGAACGAAGTACTACGGTCGGCTGTTTCTTGAAAGCCTGCCCGAGTGCGAACTCATTCTCGACACCGTCGAAGTTTGAGAAACGCGAGTGAGTGGTTTTCGAAGCCGGGTGGCGGCTTCGGTCGGGGATTGACCATGCGCGGTCTCGGTGTAGACTTGGGCCAGTCTTCTCCTGCCTCTTCCCGTCCGGTGATCAGCCCGAAAAACACTCTTACTCCGGCAGCCCTGTGACGACCTCCATTTATTCATTCAGAACGGGCCTGACGATTCTGATCGTCGTGGCCGCGATCATGGCGGGTGGCGCGTTCCTGGCCGTGAAGATGCAGGATGATTCTCCTGCGGAGACATCGCCTGACGATATTGCGATGGTCGAAGAAGCGAAGCCGTTCGACCCGAAAGTCGTGGCTCTGCTCAAGGCCAACGAGCTTTCCGAGGAGAAGCAGAAGCACATCTGGAAAGTCGAGCACTCAACGTTCGAGCTGGAGACCTGGTTCGGCAAGGCGTTCCGAAAAGCACTCACCGATCGCGACGAGGCGGCGCTGGCTGGGTTTCTGACCGACGGCGCGGAGATCGCCGTTCTGCCTGCTGGCGACGGCACTGAGCGGGTGGTCGGTCCCCTCGCAGAAGTCCTGGTCGTGGCTGCGTCGGACGAACCGCAGCCAACAGATCCCGCTGGCTTCGTGCAGACTCTGCTGGAATCAATCCGCTCGTTGAAGACTGTCGAGCGGACTCGGTTGAGGGTGCTTTCGCTCGACACCGAAGACGGAAACGAGTGGACGTCAGAGCTGCTCGTCGAGTGCGCCGGACCCGATGCTGGTGGGCGAAACCGTCTGGTCGCGTCGCACCACGATGTGAAATTCACATTCTCGTCGGACGAGGAGATCAAGGCGGGGCGGATTATCAGCGGATGGCAGGACAAAGATCGTAGCCAGAGAGTCAGCGAAGGTCTGTTTTTCGAAGAAGTCACAGCACCAACCGGGCTTGCCGAAGTCGACCTGTACGACAACTGGAAGTTGAGTCCGATGATGGCTTCTCAGTACCAGACACAGGTGGCTGTTGAAGACTTTAACCGGGACGGGTTTCCGGACATCGCTGTCGCCTCGTTTTCCGGCAGGCCGCATCTGTTGCAGTCGGATCGCTGTCAGAAGTTTCGAGATGTGACGCGAGAAATGGGGCTTCGCCCGTGGGTGGCCAATCCGAAACGCATGATCAACGTCGCAGCGTGGATTGACTTCGACGATGACGGCTGGCCGGATCTTCTGCTGGGCGGCAAGCTGTACCGCAATCAGCAGGGCAGCGGTTTTGAGGATGTGACCGAACGGTCCGGGCTGTCCTTCGGGCATCACGCAATGGGCACGGCCGTCGCCGATTACGACTGTGACGGGCTCGCCGATCTGTACGTGCTGTATCAGATCGCGGGTGGGCAGCCGGCAGTCGCCGGTCCGAAACCGTGGGTTGGCGATCACAAAAACGGAGCTCTCAATCAGCTCTGGCGGAACGAAGGCGGAGGCCGGTTTCGCGACGTGACGAAAGAGGCCAATGCGGGCGGTGAGCCGCGAATGTCGTTTGCGGCGACGTGGCATTTCCTCGACGACGACCATTTCCCGGACCTCTACATCGCCAACGATTTCGGCCAGAACGTTCATCTGAGAAATCGTGGTGACGGTTCGTTTGAGGACGTCTCAGACGCGACCGGAACGGCTGACTTTGCGACGACGATGGGAGTCTGCTCAGGCGATCTCAACAATGATGGCCGGCCGGAAATTTATGTGGCGAACATGTTCTCGAAGATGGGCCGCCGAATTATCCGCCACGTGTGTGACGAGGATTACACGGAGGGCGTTTATCGTCAGATTCAAGGTTCGTGCGCGGGCAACCGGCTTTACACGACGAGCCCGGGCTCGATGAAGTTTCGTGAGACGAGCGAGTTGGCCGGGATCAACCAGGTGGGCTGGGCTTACGCTCCGACGATGGCGGATTTCAATGCGGACGGTCTGCTCGACATTTATGCGACGACCGGGTTCATGAGCTTCGATCGGAAGAAACCGGACGGGTGAACGTGCTTCTGGAGGGCTGTCGTGTCACAGCCCATGGACAGAACCTGCACGCTGCCGCAGGTCGGTGAGGTTGATCTGGACGCCGGTGAATTCTGGACCGGTAACGGATTCCAGATTGCGTCAAAGGGCGAGAACCTGAGTGCTTACGAGCGAAACTGCGTGTTCATGAACTTCGACGGGGAGTCGTTTATCGATGGTTCTTTTTCGTCCGGCGCGGATGTCGATTCCGACTCGCGATCGGTGATGGCGACGGATTTTAACAATGACGGCTCGATTGACCTGCTGGTCGGCTCAGTGGGAGGTGGCCCGTTGAGGCTGTTTTTGAACCGGATGCCGCAGCGCAACCGCCTGCGCATTGAACTTGAGGGAACTCAGAGTAACCGTCTGGGAATCGGCACACGGATCATCGCAAAGGCCGGCGAGCGGCAGGTGGTGCGGGATGTCTTCCCTGCCAACGGCTTCGCGGGTCAGGCTCCGGCTCATGTCGATCTTGGAATCGGCGATGCGGAGCGGGTTGATCTGACGGTCCGCTGGCCGAGCGGCCAGATTCAGTCGCTTCAGGCTGTGCCGACAGGAACGCAGTTGAAGCTGGTTGAATCTGCTCAGGACACGCCCGCTTCGAATTGACCTTGTCTGCAGATTCGATCCGCCTTCGAATTGGCTGTCGTCCCGGGCGAATCGTTCGTACCGGGCAGAACGTGCATTCACGCCGGGAAGATGTGCCCAGACGTCTTTTTCTTGCGAGGCAGCTCGCGTTTTTCCTCGGGTCGTCAGGTTGTCATGCAGAAATCCGGCGGCTCATTTCGGGAACGATTGCAGCGGCTCGAAGTGGATCGCAGCGTGCTTTACGCGATCAGCTCGCGCGGCTGGCAGTTTCTTGCCGGGCCGCTGACGGTCTGGCTGATCGCGAAGTTTTTCTCGGCGGACATGCAGGGCTTTTTCTACACGTTTGGCAGCGTGCTGGCGATGCAGCTGTTTTTTGAGCTCGGGCTCGCCACCGTCCTTGTGAATCTGGTGAGCCATGAGTGGGCATCGCTGTCGCTCACGGACGAGGGGACGGTTGAGGGCGATGCGGAAGCGGGCTGCCGTCTGGCCGCACTCACTTCGACGACCGGTCGCTGGTACGGGATCTGTGCGGCGCTGTTTGTTGTCGGCACCGGTCCGGCCGGAGTCTGGTTGTTTTCGGAAAAGGAAAGCAGTGTCGACTGGCAGGCTCCGTGGTGGACGGTCGTCGTTATTTGTGCCCTCGCCATGCAGTACATCCCGAAGATTGCCACGCTCGAAGCGTGCGGTCAGGTGCGAACGGTGAATCAGAACCGGCTGTTCCAGGCAGTCACAGGTTCCGTCGTTGTCTGGCTGGCGATCTGTTTGGATTTCGGGCTCTGGACCTGCGTTGCCTCCGCCGCGGTGCGACTGTTCTGGGAGGTCGTGCTGGTTGAGATCCGTTTTGGATCACTGTTCCGCAGCCTGAAGCGATTCCGTCCGGCGCCCGAATCGTTTTCCATTTCTGGTCGAGGAGATGAGGTTGCCGGCGACGACACTGCGTCGGGCGACGACACTGCGTCGGGCGGCGACACTGCCCCAGGCGAGGGCCAGGTGCCTCCGCGAGCGGACTTCGACTGGTGGACCGAGGCCTGGCCGCTGCAGTGGCGTATCGCTATTCAAAGTGTCGCCCTCTGGTTCGCCAATTACGCCTTCACGCCGGTCATCTGGAAGTACCACTCGGAAGCCGACGCTGGCCGAATGGGCATGACGATGCAGATCGTCACGGCGATTCAGGCGGCGGCGATCGCCTGGCTGCAGACGCGCGTCCCGACGCTCGGTCATCTCGCCGCGAAGCGGGATTTCGTGCAGTTCGACCGGCTTTTTCGACGGATCGCGGTGAACACGACCGTTTTCACCGTTGTGGGAGGAGCCGGGCTGCTTGGCGTGCTCGCCCTTTTAGATCACTACGAGCACCGGCTCGCGGACCGGTTGCTGCCCGTCCTGCCGACGGCACTGCTGCTGCTGGGAGTCAGCGTGCACCACGTCGTCATCTGCCAGGGCGTCTACGTTCGAGCTCAGAAGCAGGACCCGTTTCTCAAACTGGCGACGACGGTTTATCTGCTGATCGGGGCGGCCGTCTGGTTCTTCGGCAAACACTACAATGCCGAGGGAGTTGCGGCGGCCTGGCTGGCAATCACGGCACTCATTCACCTGCCACTCAATACGGTTGTCTGGTGGAAGTACCGTTGCGATCGAGCCTCGATGTCGAGTGCTCCTGAGTGAGCTTGTCGGATTGCCGATTGTCTCGCCGACTGCTCGGACCGCATTCAACGGTTGCTCGACCGGGTACGTAAGTTCTGTCATCGGCCAATCGTGTCATGAATAGCCAGGAAAGCTGCGCGGGTTAGCAAGGGCTCTCTCAAGGATCGACTTGACGTGAACCGGGGATCTGCGATATCTCCCGCTGGCGGCGGTGTCTCGATTCGTCGAGGCAGTTTCGTCTCAATTCCAACTCGTCACCATGATGAGCAACCTCAGGAGCAGTTTTGAGGATCCGGTTCGCCGAATTCTCTCTTTTTGAAGGGATTCCGAATGCACAACAGCATTCCCATGCAGAATTCGCGGGATATTTCCCGTCAGCGGCAGATGGGCATTGGCGACCTGCTGCTGGAAAACCGGATCATCTTTCTGGATGGTGAGGTCCACGACGGTTCGGCTAATGCGATCGTGATGAAGCTGCTCTATCTGCAGCATGAAGCCCGCAAACAGGACATTCATCTCTACGTGAATTCTCCTGGTGGTTCGGTCACGGCTGCGATGGCCATCTACGACACGATGCAGTACATCGACTGCGACGTTGCGACCTACTGTGTGGGTCTTTCGGCGAGCGCGGGAGCTCTGCTGGTTGCCGGTGGAACGGCTGGAAAACGCTACGCCCTTCCTCATTCCAAGATGATGATTCATCAGCCCTGGGGCGGTGTTGGCGGCCAGGTGTCGGACATCGAAATTCAGGCGCGGGACATTCTTGCGACGCGAGACGTCCTGAACAAAATCCTTGCAGAACACACGGGACAGACGGTCGAGAAGATTGCGATCGATACCGACCGTGACAATCACATGACCGCTCAGGAAGCGAAGGATTACGGCCTCGTCGATGAAGTTCTCATTCGAGAAGAGAAGAAACCGGACGAGAAATCCGAAGAAAAATCCGACTCCTGATCGTAACAGAATTAACCGCACACTCGC
This sequence comes from Planctomycetota bacterium, assembly GCA_027623235.1. GTDB lineage: Bacteria > Planctomycetota > Planctomycetia > Planctomycetales > Planctomycetaceae > JAQBVJ01. The sequence continues at coordinate 3,076 of JAQBVJ010000111.1, read as the reverse complement.
CGACGCTGATCGCGTCGGCTTTTCGCAGAGGAAGCGTTCGCGATGAGCTACCTTGTTCCCATCGTCATTGAAGATTCGGGCCGCGGTGAGCGGGCCATGGATATTTACAGCCGGCTGCTGAAGGATCGCATCGTGATTCTGGGCACCGGAGTCAACGAAACGTCGGCCAACCTGATCGTCGCTCAGTTGCTGTACCTGCAGTTTGAAGACCCGGCGGCTGACATCCACTTTTACATCAACTCGCCGGGCGGATCGGTGACAGCGGGCCTCGCGATTTACGACACCATGCAGTACATCAGCTGCGACGTGGCGACCTACTGCATGGGTCAGGCTGCGAGCATGGGAGCGGTTCTGCTTGCCGGCGGAGCGGCCGGAAAACGCAGCGCGCTACCGAACTCACGGATCATGATTCACCAGCCGATGGCTGGTTATCAGGGCTCCGCATCGGAGCTCGAGATTCACGTCAAAGAAGTGACCAAGATCAAGCGGAAACTCAACGAGATCCTGCTGAGACATACCGGCAAAGATCTTGACAGACTTGAAAAGGACACCGACCGGGACAACTTCATGTCCGCTCCCGAGGCTGTTGAATACGGGTTGGTCGACAAGGTCCTGGAGCGTCTTGAGACTCCGAAAGAAAACTGATTTCAATCCGGAGACAATCCCGTTTCCGGCAGGCATTGTGAGAGACCGTCAAGGATGATGGCAGCTCCTCAGCAGACAACCCGGCAGAAGTTGGTTTCGGTGAAGCCGCGACTCAGATCGCTGGCGGCGGTTCTTGTCGTCGTCAGCGTCGCTTTGTCCGGTTGTCGCGGAGCCGCACGCCGGTCGGAAGTGCTCGAAACGCGAATTCGAAATCAGCAGGAAACAATCGCGTCACTGCGGCGTGACGCGACAACACTCGAATCCGAGCTTGACATTGCCCGACGCGAAGCAGACGCGATTCGAGCAACACTCAACAGCAAACCCGAGCAGCGAGTCATGCTGGCCGAGCATGCGGAAATTCAGCTGCGGGTTTCAAAAATCAGCATCAGCCGACTCCTCAGTGGCGGGCTGGACCGCGACGACCAGCACGGTGACGAACTGCTGACGGTTGTCGTTGTACCAGCCGACGAGTCCGGCGAAACAATGAGAGTCTCTGGCGAACTTGAAGTCGACGCGGTGGACTTCGCCGCGCCGGCCGGTGAGCAGCAGATTGGCCACTGGAAGTTCGACCGCAACCAGACGCGGGACCTGTGGCACGCCGGCCTGATCGGTCGAGGGATCCAGGTGACAGTCCCCTGGCAGAAGATGCCGCGTTCCGGAGCCGTGACAGTCCACGCCCGCCTCACGCTGCCTGACGGCCGACAATTCGACACAACAGAGTCCCTGCGTGTCCAGCCGATGCAGACGGAAGTGACGACGTCTCCTCAGACGGAAGAGGCTGCAAGCTCCCAGGTCGGCAAAGCGAGAGTCGACCTCCAGACGCCGTTGCTGCCGGACTTCGAAGTGAAACGCTTCATTGGTCGGTCAGCCCCTGGCTGGCAGTCAACCAGTTCCGGAACGCGTTCGAAATAAGTTCCCGATCTGCACTGCGTGCCGGGAGGGTGAGGCTCCTGCCGAGCCGTGCGAGTAATCATCGTCCCCCATTGACCACATCGGCTCAGCAGGAGCTTCGCCCTCCCGACTGCACGCCCGAAGTTCGTTGCCAGTTGACTCGGCGGATTGTTGCTGCCACCCTCCCGGTTGCTCCCTCAGTCGGAGCGATTTACGAATCTGAACCGGGAGCCACCTCATGAGTGACCTCAGCCGTCGATCTTTTCTTGCTGCTTCTGGAGCGGCCGCTGCGATGAGTGCCGGAGTTTTCGCTGCCGAAGGCGATTCCGCTGACAACAGCCGCATCGGCAAAACGCCTCACACGAAATTTGCCGTCAACATTGAGATGTGGTGGACGAAGCTGCCGTTTCTCGATCGGATTCGGCAGACGGCCGCACTCGGGTTTCCGGCCGTCGAATTCTGGCCGTGGGACAACAAGGACCTCGACGCGACGCTCAAGCTGACTCAGGAACTGAAGATTGAGATCGCTCAGTTTACGGCGTGGGGCTTCAAGCCCGGCCTCAACGATTCGAAAAATCACAAGGCGTTCGTGAAGGCCATTCAGGACGGCTGCCGGGTCGCGAAGCAACTGAAATGCCGCAAGATGACCGTCGTCGCGGGAGACGATCAGCCGGGCATGACGCAGGAGGAAATGCACGAAAACGTCATCACCGGCCTGAAACTGGCGGCTCCGATCGCGGAAGACCACGACGTGATGATGATCCTCGAACCGATGAACATCCGCGTCGACCACAAGGGCCACTGCCTTTACGGCAGCGCTCCGGCCATCCGCATCTGCGACGAGGTCAAGTCATCCCACGTGAAGATCAACTGGGACCTGTACCACATGCAGATCACCGAGGGCGACCTGTGCGGTCATCTGGCCGAGGGCATGAAAGCCGGCCAGATCGGTTACCTGCAGCTCGCCGACCACCCCGGCCGCCACGAGCCCGGCACGGGAGAAGTCCACTACAACCGAGTCCTCAAACAGGCCCACGACCTCGGCTACCGAGACTACATCGGCCTGGAATGCCGCCCGAAAGAAGGCGAGCTGGCCGCAGCAAAACGCGTGGCGATGGCCGATCGCTGGTAGGTGGGGGGCTGCATGGTATTCGGGAGGCAGTGACGTAGGGTGCGTCGCGACGCACCATTTGTAGTGTGTTCGATTTTTCGGCGGATTTTTCTATGGCTGACAAGATCGATAGGTACATTCTTCTCCTGGAGGCGTCAGACGAACAGAGCGGCTGGCGAGTGCTGGAACTGAAGCCCGAGCGAGTTGCTAAAGCGAAGCGAATTGAGGTCCCGGACTTGCTGACACTCGAAGAATTGAAGAATCGTCCCGACCATGAAAAACTGTGGGCGATTCACCTGGCTGCTGCGAAAGAAGAGGACCAATTGAAGGGACTCGAGTAGTCGATTGGGCAGCAAAACGTGGTTCTTCGCGAAAAGCTGGGGTTAAGTGTTCAATTGAAAAAGCACGCTGAATTCCATACGGGAGTGT
>JAQBVJ010000012.1 GCA_027623235.1 Planctomycetota bacterium | reverse complement strand
AAGAACCGCGACGGCTCCGACATCCAGTTGCGGGCCGACCTGGCTGAGGATATTCGGGGATGGCTCAGAGACCGTCAGGCGACGCCTGTGCTGCGAATCGACAGGTCAGAGCCGTTACCTGCTGACTCGCCGCTGTTCTACGTCCCGGCGGGTCTGCGGCGGATTCTCGACCGTGACCTGAAAGCCGCCGGCATCCCGAAGAAAGACGACCGGGGACGGACGATTGACGTTCACGCTCTCCGGCACACATTCGGAACGATGCTCAGTCAGAATGGAGTCGCACCGAGAACGGCTCAAGCGGCGATGCGACATTCAAAGATCGACCTGACGATGAACGTGTACACGGACCCGCGACTGCTCGACGTGGCGGGGGCTCTGGAATCGCTCCCGACTCTGTCTCTCGACAGTCAACCGGACCAGACATCAAACCGCGCTGCGGCAACGGGAACCGAATCTCCGTTTGCACCAGCGTTTGCACCAAACACAGTCCAAACAGGGCAATCGGGGTCGTTTCCTGTCACTTTGGGCAAAGGTGACCGGTCGAATCTCTCCACGGGCGACGAACCCGAAACAGGCGAAAAACCAACGAAAAAAGCCTTGTTGCCGGGATTCGGCAACAAGGCTTACGAGCGAGCCCGACGAGACTTGAACTCGCAACCTCCGGATCGACAGTCCGGCGCTCTAACCAATTGAGCTACGGGCCCTTACGGGTTTCCACGACTCGCTCCGCCGCAGAAGGCGGGGATCTTATCCGGTCACCAAACGACGTCAATAGATCGGTCGGACTGGCTTCGCACCTTAAGCAGAATGTTGAAACACGCATTGGGGCGGACTGACAATTCGCTTCTGCGTGCCGAATCACTGCGGATTCTGAAGGACTGGTGAGGTTTCTCGATTGGAAGTCGTTAACCGAGCACCGCCAGATTGTCTCGATGGATGACCTCCTCGTACGGAGTTTCTCCGAGAATTGCGTCGATCTCAGCCGTCCGACGGCCGCAGATGGACGAGGCAGAGCGACTGTCGTAGTTCGTCAGACCGCGGGCAAATTCGATTCCCGCTGCATTGACGACGGCGACGACGGCTCCCTTTTCGAATCGGCCCTCGACCCTCGTGATGCCGATCGGGAGGAGTGAGCGACCGTTTTCGCTGAGTGCTTTGCGGGCTCCTTCGTCGACGATCAGTCGGCCGGCCGGCTCAATCGTGTAGCCGATCCAGCGTTTCCAGGCGGGGATGCTGGCTCCCTGGGCGAGGAACAGCGTGCCGATTTCCTCACCGGCGAGGATGCGGTCCAGAACGTCCTGGTGCCGACCGTTCGCGAGGATGACATTCTCGCCGACGTTGACGACTCGCCGGATGGCCTGCAGCTTACTGCGCATGCCGCCTTTGCCGCGTCGACTTTGCGTATCGGCGGCAAGCGACAGAAGACGCTCGTCCCAATTTGATACCTGTGTGACGACCCGACTGTCGGGCGAGTCCGGATCGCCATCGAGCAGGCCATCGACGACGGACAGAATCACGAGGATCGAATCGTCGAGCAGATTGCTGACCATGCCGGCCAACTGGTCGTTATCGCCGAATTGAATTTCGGTGATGCTGACAGTGTCGTTTTCATTGATGACCGGCACGATCGGGTAGTCGAACAGCGAATTGAGCGTGTTGCGGACGTTGAGGTACCGCTCGCGAGTTCGAAAGTCGTTCGCCGTCAGCAGCAGTTGCGCCGCCCGGCAACCGTGCGCCTGCAGACAGTCGTCGTACAGTCGGATCAGGTGAGCCTGACCGGTTGCGGCAGCGGCCTGGAGGTGCGGCAGATCTTTCGGTCGCTCTTTCAGGCCGAGCAGTCCCATTCCGGCCCCGACGGCTCCGCTGGAAACGAGGACGACTCGCCGGCCGGTTTTTCGGATTCGGTCGACCTGCTCCACCAGCGCCGCGATGCGCGCGATGTTCAGCGAGTCGTCGTCGTTCGACAGGACGCTCGTCCCGACTTTGATGACGACGGTTTTCGCAGTTTCGATGACTTCGCGGCGGAGTAGATTAACCATGGGAGATGAGGGCGGTCTGGTGGTCGCGAGGTTTCGGAGGAACTGGACCGGGGTGACCGTTGTGAAGACGGAGTGAAAAATGAAAAGTGAAAAATGAAAAGTGAAAAGTGAAGCTCGCCCCATTTTGCACTTTGCGCTTTTCACTTTTCATCTTGCACTCCCGTCTCTTCGTTTGACTGTGTCTTCGGTCCACGAGACCGTCGCACGTTCCCGTGGGTTCACGCGGCCTCAACCCCGTCGTACAGTACGCCGCCCGCTGACGATACCCGTCCGCGGCGCATCCTGGGAGGGAATGGAGTCTCACATGGACAGAACGCGAATCAAAAAAGTTCTCGCTGAGGGAGAGCCCGGTACGGTCGTCAATGTTCGCGGCTGGGTCCGCACGCGTCGCGACTCGAAGCAGGGTTTTTCGTTTATCGAGCTCAACGATGGCAGCTGCTTCGGCGGGCTGCAGATCGTCATCGATGCCGAGGTGCCCGGCTACGGGGACATTAAAGATGTCACGACGGGAGCCAGCATTTCCGTCACGGGTGAGCTCAAAGAGTCGCCCGGCAAAGGTCAGCGGGTCGAGCTGCAGGCTCAGGAAATGAAGCTGCTTGGCACGGCCGACCCGGACACGTACCCGCTGCAGAAAAAGCGGCACAGCTTCGAGTTCCTGCGCGAGATTGCTCATCTGCGGCCGCGCACCAACACGTTTGGAGCGATCGCTCGGGTGCGGAACGCGGCCTCGGCGGCAGTACACGAGTTCTTTCAGCAGCGTGAATTTCTTTACATTCAGACTCCTGTCATCACGACGAGCGACTGCGAGGGCGCGGGGCAGCTGTTTACCGTCACGACGCTCAACCTCGAACGGATCGCTCAAATTCAGACGGAGATCGATTACGCGCAGGACTTTTTCGGCAAGCACGCGGCGCTGACGGTCAGTGGTCAGCTCGAGGCCGAGATTTTCGCGACATCTCTCGGTGACTGCTACACGTTCGGCCCGACGTTCCGCGCGGAGAACTCGAACACGACGCGGCATCTCGCCGAATTCTGGATGATCGAACCGGAGATGCCGTTTTACGAACTCGAAGAAAACATGACGCTCGCCGAGGAATTCATCCGGCACGTCATTCGCGCCGTTCTGGAGCGATGCCCGGACGATATGGAGTTTTTCAACGAGCGGATCGACAAGACTGTTCTGGAGACGCTTCGCAACATCACCGAAAACGAATTCGTCCGGCTGCCGTACACCGAGGCCGTCGACATCCTGCAAAAATGCGGCCAGGAATTTGAATACCCGGTCGAGTGGGGCACCGACCTGCAGTCCGAACACGAACGGTTTCTCACTGAACAGCACTTCAAACAGCCGGTCATCCTGCACGACTATCCGCGCACGATCAAGCCGTTTTACATGCGCTGTAACGAGGACGGCAAAACCGTGCGGGCGATGGACGTGCTCGTCCCGCGAGTCGGCGAGATCATCGGCGGCAGCCAGCGCGAAGAGCGGCTCGACGTTCTGGAAGGCCGCATGAAAGAGTGCGGTCTCGAACCCGCGGACTACTGGTGGTACACCGATCTGAGGCGGTTCGGAACGGTGCCTCACTCCGGCTTCGGGCTCGGCTTCGAGCGTCTGATCCAGCTGATCACGGGCATGCAGAATATTCGCGACTGCATCCCGTTCCCCCGTGTGCCAAAGAGCGCGGAGTTTTGAGAAACACGCATTGGCGAATCAGGAAATCAGGAAGAGCTGTTTTCCTGTTTTCCTGACTTCCTTATTCACCTGACGCCTCGCCGCGTTTCTGCAGCAGCATTCCGAGGTACGATCGCGGCTCGGTCTGGCTGAGTCCGAGTTCTCTCGCGAGTTCCAGCACGGCGTCCTGTGCGGATTTCAGGTCGGCTTCGTCGGCCATCAGCTCGACTTCCAGAAATGTGCCCAGCTCGTCGACTTCGTCGAGTGCGATCTCGAACCGACGGCCATTCCGTGTGAGTTCGTGCAGCTTCCTTGTTTTGCGAACGACGGTGACGGATCGGAAGCCGAGAATCTGCAGCACCTCTGACAGCTGCTCGGCCGTCTGTGTTCCGTCTCCGAGTGGCAGTTCGATCTCTCGACGAGTCTTCGTGCGGGAGCCGATTTTCGGACCCTTCCATGTCACCCAGTTCTGGTCGCCCACGCTGCGAATTCGAAGCGCCTCGTCGGTCTGTGCGAAGTCGCGCACGGGATGGTTGAAATAGTGATCGGCCTGGACGGCGTCGGCGCCGGAAATCGCGCCGAGTTGCTGCAGCTTTGCGAGCACCATTGCCACGCGGTCACTCAGGAAGAATTTGACTTCGACCTCAAATGTCTCAGACATCTTGTTCTCCAGGGCAGACACTCACGGGAGATCGGTGGGGCGAGGCTCCCGCCGAGCCGCAGGCAGGTGGCTCGCCCGACTTGCGCACGCGGCATTCTGACAGCCAGACATCACGGGGTGGTGTCGCAAAGTAACTCGAATCGCCAGTGAGGGCGAATGACCCGATCAGCACCGGAGAGTACACTTCAGCCGCCTGATACCTCATCGCTTTTGCCGGATCTCACCATGACGATCACTCGAAGAAATTTTCTTTCCGCCGCCGCCGTCGCTGGGACGGTGGGACTCGCCGGGGCGAACGGGCTCACTGCGGAGAAGGACGGGGACAAGAACAGCAAACCGGAATCGAAGCGACGACAGCGGTTCGCGGTTTCGACTTACTCGTTCTGGCAGTTTCGCCACAAAGACCTGCGGGACATTGGCACGTGCATTGACCATGCCGCCGAGATGGGCTTTGACGGCGTCGAGCTGCTTCATGTTCAGATGGAAAATGAGTCGAACAGCTATTTGCAGGGGCTCAAGCGGCAGGCGTTTCTGAACGGGCTGGACCTGTGCGGCTTCTCGACTCACCAGGGGTTTCTGTATCCGGACAAGGCAAAGCGACAGGCGAATGTCGACCACACGGTGCACTGCATCGAGATGGCCTACAAGCTGGGCATCCCGACTTTGCGAGTCAACACCGGCCGCTGGGGGACGAGTAAGGATTTCGATGCTCTGATGGCCAACCGCGGCATCGAGCCGATCCTGGAAGGCTACACCGAGGAAGATGGATACGGCTGGGCCATCGACGGCCTCACACAATGTCTCAAGGCGGCTGAGCGGTGCGGCGTGACTCTTGGTCTGGAGAATCACTGGGGACTCGGGCGGACGGCTGAGGGCGTGATGAGAATTGTGAACGAGATCGACTCGCCCTGGCTGCAGGTCACTCTCGATACCGGTAACTTTCTTGACAACACCTACACACAGCTTGAGCAGATCGCGCCGAAGGCGGTGCTGGTTCAGGCAAAGACGTACTTCGGAGGCGGGCTGTGGTACGAGCTCGATATTGACTATGGGCGAGTGGCGAAGATCCTCCGGAAGAACAATTTCAAGGGCTACGTGTCGCTCGAATTTGAAGGCAAGGATCCCCCACTCAGCGGAATCCCGAGGAGTCTGGAGCTCCTGCAGACTCATCTGTCATGAGCCGCCCTGGGGTTTCCGAAGACTCGAAGGTAATTTCTTTGAGCCAGAATTTCGCGTCGAATCGAAAAGGTCTGATCCATGTTCAGAAATGCCTGCGGATTCGTGGAATCTCCACTGAATCTGAACGAGAACAGTTGCATACGTCCGGGGGCGGTCAACAGAATGGCCGTCCTGCCCTCGATAGCAACGACTCTTCATGGCGCCACTGGTGCCGTGAGCGTGTCCGTGCCCCACCCGTTGTGACCAGAGGCTGATCCTGTCAGCTGGTCTGGTATCAACCTGCCCCATGTCCAACCGCGTCTGACCTGACTCTGTGCGAGCCGGTTCACCCGATCGTTGAACGGAAACCATTCCATGCTTCTTCTCAACATTCTCCGGGCCACGTACTTCGTCGTTTGCTTTTGTGCGAGCGCTGCATACGCCAACGCGGAGTTTCTCCCGCGGCTTGTTGCTGAACATCGTCTCGCAACATTTTTCCTGATGCTGCTGGTGAGCCAAGTATTTACTGTCGGTGACATTTTGATTCGAAAAAAACGAATCGACAGCATTTCAGCAGTTTACTTCGGACTTCTTGTGGGGTCGATTCTGGCATTTCTTTTCATGATTGCATTCAGGCCGGTGCTGATGACGTTTACGCCGCCGGACGAGAACTGGGACTACCCGGTTGGGACAATTACGCTACTGGCATTTACCTACATCAGCATCTCGCTGATTCTTCAGACGAAGGACGATTTCCGCTTCGTCATTCCTTACGTCGAGTTCTCCAGGGAGGTGAAAGGCGGGCGACCGCTGGTTGTTGACAGCAGTGCTCTGATCGACGGAAGAATCTCCGACGTTGTCGAGACGCGGATTATTGATGCGCAGATGCTCGTCCCCAGCTTCGTGCTGAAAGAGGTTCAGGATATTGCCGATAGCAGCGACAAGGGCCGCCGGATTCGAGGTCGCCGCGGGCTCGACGTGCTGACGAAGATGCAGAGCCTTCCTCAGGCCGACATCTCGATGTACGACGTCGACGATACGGACACGAAGGGCAAGTCCGTTGACGAGAGGCTCGTGAAGCTCGCCAAGGAACTCGGCGGGCGGATCATCACGAACGATTTCAACCTGAACAAAGTTGCGAGCGTTCAGGGAGTCGAAGTGATCAACCTGAACGATGTCGCGTCGGCCTTACGACCGCGATACCTGCCGGGCGACCACCTGCACCTTCGCATTCAGCGGGAAGGGGAATCACAGGGCCAGGGCGTGGGCTACCTCGATGACGGGACGATGGTCGTCTGTGAGAATGGCCAGTCACTGATTGGAAAAGAAATCGAAGCGGTTGTGACAAGCGTCCTGCAGAGCAGTGCCGGCCGCATGATCTTTGCCCGGCCCGAAGGTGTCGAACTGCCGGCCAAGTCTCGCTGAAGCTATCGCGTCAGTGCGAAAATCAGCGGTAAGTTGATCGGCAGAGCTCGAACCAGTGTGACGACTTTCTCGGGCAGCCCCTGGGAATCGAAGGAGCTCGGCACGCCGTCGGCCGAGACCGGAGTCGCTCGAATCACGATGCGCACCTGCGATGCCTCGCCAGCTTCCGGCAGCAGCGTTTGAAATCTGCCCGATTCGTCCGCGTAGACGGAGATCGACGGACCTGCCAGTTCGTTTTTCTCGTCCAGCAGTTCGAAAACCAGCTCGCCGCGGATCGGCTGACCCTCCAGCAGAAGCTGGCCTGAGAGGTCGCTGCCGTTGTCACAGCCCCCCAGAAAGCCTGCCGTCAACAGGCACGCGGCAAATCGGGAGCGCCACGCGACTTGACGAACGCTCGGCTTTTCTGGCGGCTGATTCATCAATGCGACTTTGTTTGCTGAGGACGGTCTCACGTCAATTCACGTTTGCGACTTCGTTTCCGTCGATCGTCGACATCGCTTCGTACGCGCCCTGATCAATGTTCTGCGTCAGGAATTTCACCGACCCGTCTCCAAACAGAAAATGAGCACCGGGCACGTGGTGAGACTGGAAGGAGTACAGCGGCCGCTCGTTCGAACTGGGTGGCAGGACCGGCGGGCGAGGGTTCATCGGAAAGGGAATGCCCGCTCCAGCACCGGCGTCCGGGCAGTCCGGCAGGCGGATGTCGCGAGTCACGGCGAATGGGGCGACTGCCCAGGTGGCATCGGCACCTCCTGAGGAAGTCGCTGCGAAATAAATCACCGCGGCCATCGCCCAGGGATACTCGACCTCAGCTCGCGGATAGGCGCCATTGCCGGTTCCGAATTCCAGTCGCGCTCCGGCTTTCTCTCCGATGACGAACGTGTTCGACGAACCGTCTTTCATGTCAGCGATTCTGCAGGTGCTGTTGTAGCCGAAGGGGCCTCGTGTTCGGCCGGGTGTGTCCTTCCAGAAGTGCCGCAGACCGCGCGGACAATTCTCTTCTCCGCTGCCGGGAATCGCTTTGACGATGTCCGTACCGTGCGAGAATGCGTAGTCAGTCAGGCCGGATGCCATCCAGTGAAGCGAGCTGCCGGGGACACCGTCCTCGCCGATTGCGTCGTTGAGGTGCGGGGCGGACGGGCAGATCAAACCGGGAATGACCGTTCGATTCAGCACCCAGTGCGAGCGGTCCGTCGCGTCGGACATGCTGCTCAGCCAGGTTCCGCTGAAGTCGTATTTGCGGTACAGCGCGTCCTGTTCCAGATACGGCAGCAGCATGTGCCAGCCAGTCCAGTGGGAGCGGTACTGCAGTGGCTGCCCACCCGCGGGCGGAGGCGGATTGTTGTCCTCCTGCCTGACGAAGCTGGGCGGCAGCGTCTTGTGAGTCGACTCGTAATTGGCGAGAGCCAGACCAATCTGCTTGAGATTGTTTTTGCATTGAGCCGACCGGGCCCGCTCGCGCGCTGCCTGAACCGCCGGCAGGAGCAGCGCGATCAGGACGCCCACAATGGCGATCACGACGAGCAGCTCAATCAGCGTGAAACCTCGCTGAGAGCTGGGTCGATTCGCGACACTCTGTGATGGGCTGTCTGGCATTCGGCGATCTTTTTCGCGACTGCAGGTGACAGAAGGACGGCGATTGGGAACAGTCACTAAAACCTGGAGGTAACCCGAAGAGGTTGGCTGGCCGTGCTCTCTGGAATCTGAACCGTCAACTCCACACGGTCGAGGCCCTCGCAGTCTCTTGACCGGAACGACCAGACGCCAGACTGAGACGGCACGAGAACGGTCGTTGGACGAATTTCAAGCTCCGACGGTTCCGGCTGCATCTTACGTCGCCGGATTGAGTTCGGCGGGATGCATGTCGCCCGGTCGAGGCAATTCCGGCCGGCTCATCCGCGCAGTTGATACGGAACTTCCAGCCCGTGCCGTTCCATCAGCGGCGCATCCGACAGAATCTCCCGGACCGGTCCCGTCGCGCGAACCTGCCCCTCGTCCAGGACGATCACCTGATCACACAGCTCGACGACCAGATCGAGATCGTGTGTCGCAATGACCTGGCTGCCAGGAAACTCACGAAGAATTTCAATCAGCGACCGCCGTGCGCGCGGGTCGAGATTCGTAAACGGTTCGTCGAGGGCCAGCACGTCCGGCCGGCAGGCGAGCACGCCGGCGAGGCAGACGCGACGTTTTTCACCGACACTCAACTGCAGCGTGCTGCGGAATTCGTAGCCGGTCAGTCCAACCTGTTTGAGGCTCGACTCAACTCTGGCGAGCACTTCGTCACGACTGAGTCCGAGATTCAGCGGACCGAATGCGATGTCCTCTCGAACCGTCGGACAGAACAACTGATCGTCCGGATCCTGAAACATGAAGCCAACTCGCCGACGGATTTCGGCGGCGGAGTTTTTTGCCAGTGCGACGCCGTGAATCGAAATGCTCGCCCGGTGGGAGTCTTTGGGCAGCGGTTCAGGAAGCAGCCCGTTGAGGTGCATGAGCAATGTGGACTTGCCCGCGCCGCTCGGCCCGACAATCGCCGTGCGCGATCCATCTGCCACTTGAAATCCAATTTCGGTCAACGCGGTCTGGCCGGCTGAGTAGGCGAAACTCAGCGAACGAACGTCGATCGCGGGCGCGGCATCCGAGTTCACAGGAATGATCCGGTCGGGTGAGCCGAGCGAAGCGAGTCCCACCATCGCACAGTTGATTCGGCAAGTGACGATTCGGCAAGTGACGATTCGGCAATGCTGGCGATTCGGCAATCTGGTGGGGCTCGCTCCGCTCGGCCCACCCTACGGTCTCACCGGGATATTCTATGCCGTTTTCGTTTCCTGCTCCGGAATCGTGTCATGCACGTTCGTGGCGAGTCGCAGAAATTTCAGAACCCGGATCACCATGTAGGTCACGTCGAATTCCCACCAGCGATGTCCGTGTGCGGCCAGTCTCTGGTGAGCATGGTGGTTGTTGTGCCAGCCCTCGCCGTAGCTCGCCAGAGCGACCCACCACAGGTTGCGCGATCGGTCGGTGGTTTCGTAATTGCGGTAACCCCAGACGTGCGTTGCTGAATTCACGAACCAGGTGCTGTGATAGCAGAGGACTGTCCGCATGCAGAAGCCCCACAGCATCAGCGACCAGCCGGATTCCATCGTCCACTCGCCAATCAGAAACAGTGCGATGGCCAGCGAGATGGAAAACACCGGGAAGATATTATTGAAGAGACGCTGGACGGGGTCCTTCCACAGGTCGGGCGCCCAGCGGGCCAGCAGCTCTTCTTCTTCCTCACGCGTCTTTTTCGGTTTGAACCACAGAATGTGGCTCCACCAGAATCCGTCGTTCGGGGTGTGCGGGTCGCCTTCCTGGTCGGACAGGACGTGGTGCTTGCGGTGCGAGGCCACCCAGAACAGAGGCGAGCCTTCAGTCGACAGCATGCCGCACATCGTAAAGAAATATTTCACAGGAGCCGGCACAGTCAGGCTTCCATGAGTCAGCAGCCGGTGGTACCCGAGAGTCACTCCCAGACAGGCCGTAACAAAATGTAGAACGACACAGACAGCCAGACCAGCCAGTGAGAAATGCCACAAGGAGGCAATTGCTCCCGCGTGGATCGCTGCCATCCAGCCAAAGTTCCACCAGTTGATCCCGTTGGGGAATCTCGACGTCAACGGAGTCGCCGCCGCGTGGCGGATGACTTTGCGTTTCTTTTTCTCGCCGGTTTTCGGCTCACCGTCAGTGTCTGATTTGTCGATGGGGGATTTCGCTGGAAGACTGAACTCCGCAAATGAATTCGAAGTCTCCGGAATCGTTGCTGTGGAAGACTCTTCCTGAGGGGGCAGATCAAAAGTCATTCTGGCGTCTCCTTGTAACCGGGCCTCGAAAGTGGACTGGCTGGCAGAATCTGCCAGAAATTCCCGTCCACACAGCGATCCTCAGTGTGAATTGTTCGAAATCCCTGACCGGGCCCGGCTTTCCTGCGACGTTGGCAGGTGCTGGATTGTGGTCAGTGTCCCGTTCCCTGGGTGAAATGGATCAGTGAAAGATGGAGCCCGCGTCGTCCTTGAGTCGCGGTGCTCTGAATCTGTGGCGGGAGTATAAAGGCTTATCGAACCATCGGCGGTCAGCTCCCGGTCAAACTTCTGTCAAAGTTCTGTCACGGAACTTAGTGAAGATACGGCGACCATGACCCCCTTCCTTTGCTCGAACACCCGGCAATCGACACAGGATCGTTGCGACACAAAATCAGCCTGAGTATGCTCTTCCGGTGATCGCCGCTTTGCCGGGCCGCGATCCCGCAAATCTGTTCAATTCCGGAAGACATTGCGGTCCTTCATTCACGTCAGAGGCAGGAAGGCACGTCAGAGCCAGGAAGGCGACCCCTGTCGCGAACGGAGTGCATCCATTCACATCAAATCGCGCAGCGGGCTGTGGTTGTTACTGAGGCCGTCCTGACCAGCCGGCTAATGACACCCTTCCCGCTTTGTTCTTTGCCATGTATCGGACACTGGGAAACTGGGTAATTCGAATCTGGCCAGCGCTTCTGGTTGGGTGGATTCTTGCGCTCGTGATTCTGCTTGCCAGCGCTCCAGCATGGCACGAAGTCGTCGAACAGGGGGAGTTCGCTTTCCTCCCGGCCGACTCGCCCAGCCTCGCCGCGGAATCACTTTACGTCGACGGGTGGGGGAAGCCGATCGCGAGCAACATCGTGATCGTGATTCAGCGTGAACGAACGAAGCTCAACGAAGCCGATCGCGAGTTTGTGCTGAAGACGCTCAAGCCGGAGCTCGTTGCGATTCTGGAAAGAGTCGGACTTGCTGAGCCGGCTGGCCAGGCCGCGAAAGCCGCAGAAACGACCGGGCTCGCAGGGGCCGGCGCGGAGTCTCCGCCGGAAGAGACGGCCGAGCAGCGAATCAAGACGTTTGCGTCCGAAGCGTCTTCCTGGAAGAACATTCTCGACAGCGCTGATGGTCGAGCCACGATGGTCGTGATTGAGCTGAAAACAGAATTCTTTGACGCCAGCAACGCAACGCTGATCGACGAAATCGAAGAGCTCGTTGCCGGCGACGGAAAGCTTTTCGATCAAAAGGTCGATGTCGATGGCAAACTGAAACCCCTCATTCCGGAAGGACTACGGCTGGCACTGAGCGGGTCCGCAACTGTCGGCCGCGACATGATTCGTGAGGCGGCGGAAAGCTCGAAGGCGACAGAGCTTTGGACAGTCCTGCTTGTGATCGCACTGCTGATCATCATTTACCGGAGCCCGGTGCTCGCCCTGATTCCGCTGATCACCGTAGCCGTTGCAACTGAGTTCTCGCTGGCACTGCTGGCACTGCTGGCACAGAACGGCTGGGTCGGACTTTTCAACGGGATTGAAGTTTACGTCAAAGTGCTGTGCTACGGAGCCGGCGTCGACTATTGCCTGTTCCTGATCGCGCGGTTTAAAGAAGAGCTGGACGAGTCCGACGACGCGGCCGCGGCTGTGTCCAGTTCGATCGGAAAAGTCGGAGACGCCCTGGTCGCCAGCGCGTGTACTGTGATGTGCGGAATCGGCATGATGGTCTTTGCGGACTTCGGCAAGTTCCGTCAGGCCGGTGTGGCCATCACGATCGGCCTGGCCGTCGTCCTGGTGGCATCGCTGACTTTTACGCCGGCTCTGTTGCGGCTCTGCGGACGCTGGGCGTTCTGGCCACACGTCGCCACGAAACAGGTTCAGAGCGCGGGTGGGTGGCTCTCCGCCACAGGTCTGATGGGTAACCTGCTCCGCCGCAACTTCTTCGAACTGATCTGGAAAAAGATCAGCGAGCTGATTCTTGCTCGACCCGGCTACGTGCTGACTCTCGCAACGGCCATCATGACGCCCTTCGCGATCATCGCTGTCCTCTGTTTCCGCAACCTGAGCTACGGCCTGCTGACGGAACTTCCGCAACACAACGCCAGCGTCCAGGGGGCCAAGGCCGTGCAGGAGCACTACCCGGCCGGCATCGCAGGACCCGTCACGATCCTGCTGCAGAACGACAAGGTCGACTTCACCACGGCGGAAGGATCCGAACCGATCGGCCGACTGGTGGAGAGCCTTTTCGAACAGCGGGACTCGCTCAAACTGGCTGACATTCAGAATATCGAGCACCCGTTAGGCATCGCTGTCGCACGACGGCTGGAGGCGGAAGAAAACAAAGAGCCGGCCGAGCCCGAAGTGCCACCGGACGCAGGTGAAGAAAAGCCGGCTGAGAAACCCACTGGTGGGTTCAGTTTTCCGAAGATTGGTTTGCCGAAAATCGACGTCGAAAAAATCGCCGAACGCCGAATCACCGAGCATCGTATCAACGAACGCTACGTCGCGCACGCGGGAGACCATGCCACGCACATTACGCGGCTTGATTTCCTTTCGGTCGACGATCCCTTTTCGCGGGACAGCATCGCTCAGCTCGACGTTCTGAAAGAGGCGATCCAGGAAGCCATTCGAAAAACACTTCCGGAAGCCGACTCAACGATCATTCACGCTCTGGGGCCGACTCCCAGCATTGTTGACCTCAAAGCAACGACCGATCGTGATCAGATCGTGGTTGACAGTTACGTACTGGTCGGAGTGTTTCTGATCCTGTTGCTTTTGTTGAGGCAACTGGTCGTCTGCGTGTACCTCATCGTCAGTGTGTTTTTCAGCTATCTGGTGACGCTTGGTGTGACTTTCGCCGTGTTCTGGCTGATGGATCCCTCCGGCTTTTCCGGGCTCGACTGGAAGGTCCCGACATTTCTCTTCACGATCCTGATCGCGGTCGGAGAGGACTACAACATTTTTCTCATGACGCGGATCCGCGAAGAACAGGTGCAGCATGGAGCTGTTCAGGGCGTCGCGGTCGCGCTGCAGAAAACTGGCGGCATCATTTCCAGTTGCGGCGTCATTATGGCCGGCACGTTTTCCTCGCTGCTGGCCGGAACGCTTGTCGGAATGCACCAGCTTGGCTTCGCTCTGGCGTTCGGAGTTCTCCTTGACACCTTTGTGGTAAGGCCGATTCTCGTCCCCGCCTTCCTCGTGATGATGTACGAAGGTCGGTTCAGCCGACTGGGCCACCTGTTTGGAGTGAGCCGGGCCGCAGAAGAAGTCGGTCAGCCGGCGTCAGGCAAACTGCTGGCTCGACCCGCCACAAAGTCCACCGAGCCGGCAGTGTCGATTCCGGCGGAACGGGCTTCAGAGTCCGCAGATTCCCCGGCCCGATTGCCGGCACCGCCGAAAGCGCTGACGGAAGAAGTCAAAAATTCCGGTGCGGCCCCTGCTCCGAAAACAAAGTCGGACGGGGCCACGGCTCCCATCAAGACATCCGGCGAAGTTTGACCGCCTGAGCGATCGCTATCGGCCACACCTCTCTGATTCGTCTTACTGTGAATCAGCCAGCGCCCTTAGACTGCCGCTCCCTTCCCCGCGTTCCGCTCGGAGCCCCGCCGATGAAATATCCCGCGTTCTTCCTTATTCCCGTTCTCGCGTCGCTCTGTCTGAGCGGGTGCGCGACGTTTAACGACTCGGTCGGCAAGACGTGGCACAATCTCCAGCCGCATCGGCTGTGGAGAATGAACCGGCATCCGGCACCGCGTAAGGACGTTTACTACTCGGTGTCGGATCCGATCCCGGGACTGACCGACGTGACTCCGGGCGAGGCGGAGTAGAGTCTCTGCTCAGACCAGGTGACGCTTCAGCCAGTCAACGATCCGCCAATCCATCCATCGCCGGTCCGGGTCGCCGTTCCGCTGCCCGATGTAGCCGAGATGCCCGCCGTGTGGAGCGATGACGACCGCAACGTGTTCCGTGGAGAGTGACTCGAAGGAGTCCACCGGAATCAGCGGGTCGTCGCGAGCCGTCAGAACGAGAGTCGGTGTGCGAATCGACTCGACAAACTGCTCGCCGCTGCAGCGAGCATAGTAATCCTCGACCCCGTCGAAACCGGAAGCCGGTGCGGTGTAGCCGTCATCGAAGTCGCGCAGGCGAATCGGCAGCGAGCTCCACGTCGGCCGCGGCGCATCCGGAAAACGCGAGACACGCTGCTCGACCTGTTTTCCGAGCAGCTTCACAAAGTGCCGTTCGTAAAGCCGGTTCTCCCGCCGCCGCAGTGCCTCGCCGCACAAAGCCAGATTGACCGGCGGGTTGACCGCGACCGCGCAGGTTGGCGACGAGTTGTCTGAGCCCGCGTCGCTCGCCGCCGCGCCGTCCTCACCCAGCATTTTGAGCAGCATGTTTCCGCTGAGCGAGAATCCGACGATGGCCGACGCAGACCCCGGACAGATCGCTCGGATCCTCTGAAACGCCGCGCGGACGTCCTCGCTGCGACCGGCGTTGTACGGAAACCGCGCGAGCTCTGTGCCGGCTCCGCAGCCTCGATGGTCGAGCCGGAAAACACGAACACCGCGCGCGTTGAGTTTCGCTCCGACCCGCACCATGTACGCGCTGCCGTGACAACCGGCCAGACCGTGCAGCAGCAGCGCCACGGGACCATCGATTGGCCACAACGCGGGCTGATCGTCATGCAGGATCAATCGATCTCCATCCGGAAGATCGATCGAGTGCTGCTCGCGGCCGGCCGAGTAGCCGACTCCTCGAAACAGAAACCCGGCCAGAGTCTGCCGATGCCCGCCTTTCAACAGCGAGTGTGAATGAAATTCGGGAAACTCAATCATGGGCAGACCGGTCGCCTCAAAATCTGTTCCGTTTGGGTTACTGGCTTGCCGAGGTTTCCGTCGCCGGTCCGTGCTCGCCGGGCGCGTGAGGTGGTTCGACAAGACCGATGGCCCACGCGGTCAGGACTCCCAGCACGAGTGCCGTCGACAGAACGCCTCGGTCATGTCGGTGAAACTGAACTTCCGGCAGGACGTCGACAAGGGCGATGCACAGAAAGATGCCGGCACTCAGGCCGAGTGCCGAGCCGAGTACGATCGATTGATTCTCGCCGAGACCCTGGACTCCGAAAAAGCACGCGACCGCTCCGATCGGACACAGCAGTGCGTATCCGAAATTGACGGCGGCCCGGCTGAAGCCCGTGAAACCAGCGGCGGTCATCAGTGCGGTGATCGATAGCGAATCCAGCGGTTTGTGCAGCGCGATGGCCATGAACGTGGCAAGCCCGACGAAGCCCAGAGTGACACCGTGAGCGTGACCGGACACGCTCGCCCCCAGAGCCACTCCATCCATGACCGCGTGAACGCTCAGCCCGATGCACACGCCCACCCAGCCGAAGCGGCTCGTCAGAGGCGACTCGGCGCACTCATCGGTGGGCGGATGATCGTGAGCCGTGTCGTGGTCATGGTCATGCCCGTGGTCGTGGTCGTGAGCAGTCACGATCTCTTCCGGCAGTTCGTGCTGATGAAAGTGAAACCACCTCACCATCAGCATCGTGCCGAGCAGGCCAACCATTGTTGAAATGGCGGCGACGTCGAACGAACCCGCCTCGGCGGCGGCGTGCGGCATGAGGTGCAGTATGGCGACGCCCATCATCATTCCGCCAAGAAAGCTCATCAGGATCTGCATGCGCTTATGGTCGAGCCGCAGCAACGACGGCAGCCAGCCACCACCCAGTGACGCAACGCCAACGAGCACGCAGTAAATCGTGAGAAGAGAAGCAGGCTGCATGGATGTTCGATTCTCACGTGGTGATGGCGTCACGGTTCAGCGTGAATTGCAAGGCCCGGTAGGACGGACGCCCACGTCCGTCAGGCCTCGCGTCTATCAGCCCGTTGAAAAAGTAGCGGCGTGCCGCAAGCCGTCCGGTCTGTGTCTGTGTTCCCGTGAAAACCGGGCGGCTCGCTCTGCTCCGTTAGATCAATTCAATCAATTCGACTTTTTCAACCGGCTGCCGGGCAAGGCTCTGACGGACGCAGGCGTCGGTTTTAGTTCAGGCATCCAGTCCTGCAGCGCTTTGACGTGGGGCACGGAATTCTCGGCGAGGGCTTGCAGTGCCTGCACAACGGCGGCGCAGCCAGGGAATGTTGTGACGCACGGAATCCCGGCAGCAACGGAAGCGGCTCGGATTTTGCCTTCGTCGGTGCGAGCCCCTTTGCCACTGGGGGTGTTAAAGATGTACTGAATATCGCCGTTGGCCAGCAGGTCCAGCACGTTGGGGCGACCTTCGGAAAGTTTCTTGACGACGTCGACACTGATGCCGGCCGCCGATAATTCCCTCGCGGTGCCCGGCGTGGCGACGATCTTGAAACCCAGTTCCGTCAGCATGCGGGCCGGCTCGATCATGACCGATTTGTATTGAGCGGCCATGCTGATGAAGACGGTGCCTTGAGTCGGAAGATCGATGCCGGCTCCGATCTGACTTTTGGCGAATGCGATCGGGAAGTTTTCATAAATGCCCATGACCTCGCCCGTCGACCGCATTTCCGGACCAAGGACAATGTCGACACCGAGAAACCGGTTGAACGGGAAGACGCTCTCTTTGACGGAGACATGAGTCGGCACGATTTCCTCGGTGATGCCCTGTTCTTTCAGCGAGACACCGACCATGACCTTTGCGGCGATCTTCGCGAGCGAACGGCCGGTCGCCTTTGAAACAAACGGCGTGGTCCGACTGGCTCGCGGGTTGACTTCCAGAACGTAGACCGTGTGAGTCTCTTCTGAATGCTTCACGGCAAACTGGATATTCATCAGGCCTCTCACGTGGAGGCCCTTTGCCAGTTTGAATGTGGCTTCGCGGATCTCGTCGAGGACCGAACCCGGCAATGAGTGCGGCGGCAGTGCACAGGCTGAGTCACCCGAGTGGACCCCGGCTTCCTCAATGTGCTCCATGATCCCGCCGATCACGGTTGTTTCGCCGTCAGAGATCGCGTCGACATCGACCTCGATCGCGTCTTCCAGAAACTTGTCGATGAGTACCGGGTGCCCGGAGGACACTTCGACAGCCTCGTACATGTAGCGGGTCAATGACGACTCGTCGTAGCAGATCTCCATCGCTCGCCCACCCAGGACGTAGCTGGGTCGAACGAGGATCGGGTACCCGATTCGGCTGGCGACCTGGCGGGCACCTTCAATATTGGTGACTGTTCCGTTTGGCGGCTGGAGGAGCCCGCACTCGTCGAGGATCGCCTGGAAACGCTTGCGGTCTTCGGCCGCGTCGATCATGTCCGGGCTGGTGCCGATGATGTTGACGCCGGCCGTTTCGAGACCTCGCGCCAGGTTCAGCGGAGTCTGACCGCCGAACTGCACGATGACTCCGTCCGGCTTCAAGCGGTCGCAGATGTTGAGGACGTCTTCTGTGGTGAGCGGCTCGAAGAAGAGGATGTCGGACGTGTCGTAGTCGGTCGAAACCGTTTCCGGATTCGAATTGACCATGATCGACTCGATGCCCAGTTCCCTCAGAGCGAACGCGGCCTGGCAGCAGCAATAGTCAAACTCGATGCCCTGCCCAATGCGGTTCGGACCGCCGCCGAGGATCATCACCCGCTTTCGCGTCTTCGGAGGCGTCTCGTCTTCCTGCTCGTAGGTTGAGTAGTAATACGGTGTGTAGGCCTCAAATTCGGCGGCGCACGTATCAACCTGCTTGAAGGTTGCTTCGATGCCGCGCCCTTTGCGGTTCGAGCGGACCTCGCCTTCTGTCGTGCCCCACCAACTGGCCAGCTGGCGATCGGAAAAACCGTTCTGTTTCGCTCGGAAAAGCAGTTCGTCGGAGCAGCCAGCGATGCTTTCCGCTGCGATCAATTCTTCCTCGATGTCGACAATCTCGCGAATCTGCCAGAGGAACCACGGGTCTATATTCGTCTGCCTCTGAACGTCCTCGACCGTCATACCCGATTTCATGGCGAAGCGGATATAAAACACACGCTCGTCGTTCGGGATGGACAACTTTGATTTGATGACGTCTTCGGTCGGCTGCTTCTCCGTGCCCCAAAGATCCTTCGGTCCGCCACCGAGGCCGAAGTGGCCGATCTCAAGACCACGCAGCGCCTTCTGGAACGACTCTTTAAACGTGCGACCGATGGCCATCGTCTCGCCGACAGATTTCATCTGTATGCTGAGTATCTGGTCGGCTTCTGGGAATTTCTCGAACGTCCAGCGTGGGATTTTTGTGACGACGTAATCGATCGTCGGTTCGAAACAGGCGAGCGTCTCCCGGGTGATGTCGTTCTGAATTTCGTCAAGCCGATATCCGACGGCGAGTTTCGCAGCGATCTTTGCGATCGGAAAACCGGTGGCCTTCGAGGCCAGCGCGCTGGAGCGGCTGACTCGCGGGTTCATCTCAATGATGACCATCCGGCCGTCGACGGGATTAATCGCAAACTGCACGTTCGAGCCGCCCGTCTCGACACCAATCTCCCGCATGCAGGCGATTGTCGCGTCGCGGAGGCGCTGGTACTCCTTATCGGTCAGTGTCTGAGCCGGAGCGACGGTGATCGAGTCACCCGTATGAACGCCCATCGGGTCAAAATTCTCGATGGCACAAACGATGACGACGTTGTCGGCAACGTCGCGCATCACCTCCATCTCGTACTCTTTCCAGCCGATGATCGATTCTTCGAGCAGGACCTCATGGACCGGTGAAAGGGCCAGTCCGTTGCGGACCTTCCCTTCAAACTCGTCCTTGTTGTAAGCGATGCCCCCGCCGCTTCCGCCGAGTGTGTAGCTGGGGCGGATGATGATCGGCAATCCGATCTCGCGCAGAGCGTCTCTGGCTTCTTCCATGTTGTGAACGGTAAAGCTCTTCGGAACATCCATCCCGATTTTCTGCATGGCCAGCTTGAAGGATTCGCGGCCTTCCGCTTTTGCGATGACATGTTCGGTCGCACCGATCAACTCGATGCCGAGCTGGTCCAGGATGCCGCGTCGTGCAAGATCCATCGCCGTGTTGAGCCCGGTCTGCCCGCCAAGCGTCGGAAGCACCGCATCCGGGCGTTCCTTCTCCAGGATTTTCTGCACGTACTGCCAGGTGATCGGCTCGATGTAGGTCCGGTCGGCCATGTCCGGGTCGGTCATGATCGTCGCCGGATTCGAGTTGACCAGTACGACTTCGTAGCCTTCCTCGCGGAGCGACTTGCACGCCTGCGCTCCGGAGTAGTCAAACTCGCACGCCTGCCCGATGACGATCGGGCCGGAGCCGATGATGAGAATCTTTTTGAGGTCGTCGCGACGTGGCACCAGTTCGTCCTTATTTCCTTATTTCGCGGTTGAACAATCTCAGGTCTTGAAGGACGAACGCCCCTCGTCCGTCAGGCCTGACCTTTGACCGGGGCTGACGGGCAAGGCGTCCGTCCTGCGGCCCCGAGTTTGCGCAGACTGATCGCGGTTTTCCGATTTCAGTTTGAACAGCTCCGCGGCCGACTGCTGATTCGGGCTCGCGTCGTGCCGTTCCGGGCTCAGTGAGAGAAGCCTCGGGCCGCTCCCAGTCGATTGCGGGAGCAAAATCACGATGCAGGGCGCAGAATCTGGCGAACGTTAACAGGCTGTCCCGCAGTTTCAAGCCGCCGGTTTCTCCCGAACGGATGTCAGGGTACCCTGTTTGCCCCGCGGACTGCTTCGAAGTTGATTCCGGCGGAAATGGCTGAACCAGAACAATGGACGACTGATGAGATCCGATTCCAGACCGACTGCCGGCGACAGCGCAACGTTCCTCATTTTTGGAGCCTCCGGCGACCTCACGGCCCGGAAGCTGATGCCCGCTTTGTTCATGTTGTGGGCCGAGGGGCAGTTGCCGGCACACTACACGATTGTCGGCGTTGCCCGTCGCGAGAAATCGGACGAGGCCTTCCGAAGCGAGATGTACGAAGCCGTCTCAAAGCACGCACGCGGGGGAGCAGTTTCGAGCGAACATTGGGAAAAATTCGCATCGCGACTGTTCTATCACCGCCTGGAAATCGATCAGCCTGAGGGCTATGGAGACTTCGACGCTCGAATCCACGAACTGGAATCAGCCAGCGGGGCAACCAGCGATCCGTCCACGCGGATTGTCTACCTTGCCACAGATCCAGCGTTGTTTCTTCCCGCCGTCGAGTCCCTGGCTTCGGCCGGGATGATTACGCCAGAGGGTCCTCGCATCGTTTTCGAAAAACCGTTCGGCCACGACGTCAAGTCTTCCGTCGCTCTGGCACAGAGCCTCAGCAGCCTGCTGGACGAATCGCAGATTTACCGCATCGACCATTACCTCGGCAAAGAGACGGTGCAAAACATCCTGTTGTTTCGCTTCGGGAATGCGATTTTCGAGCCACTTCTCAACCGGAATCACGTCGACAATGTGCAGATCACGGTGGCTGAATCTCAAGGGATTGAACGCGGCCGTGGTGGCTACTACGACAACTCAGGAGCCCTGCGCGACGTGCTGCAGAATCACGTGCTGCAGTTGCTCTGCCTGATCGCGATGGAACCACCGGCCGTGTTTCAGGCCAACCAGATTCGCGACGAGAAGCTGAAGGTGCTGCAGTCACTCCAGCCGGGGGACCCGACGGAGATTTCCAAATGGGCTGTCGCCGGCCAGTACGTCGGCGGAATGGTGGATGGCGAAGCGGCGAACGGGTACCGGCAGGAAGACCGCGTGGCACGGAATTCCAGTCGCGAAACATTTGTGTCGATGGAAGTTCGGGTCGACAACTGGCGCTGGGCCGGCGTCCCGTTTTACCTTCGCACGGGCAAGCGGATGCCCCGGCGAGTATCCGAAATCGCCATTCAGTTCAAATTGCCACCCATGCACACGTTCGACTCTGTCGAGTGTGTCGGCGATCAATGCGGTCTCGTCGGGACGAGGGCCAACACGCTCGTTTTCCGAATCCAGCCCGAGGAGTCGATTGTCCTGTCGAGCAACGTGAAAAGGCCGGGCTACCAGTACCACCTCGAAAAGCAGGACCTGGAATTTTCCTACCCGTCAGGCCTGGCCGAGGCTTACGAGCGACTCTTGCTGGATGTCCTGCGAGGTGATTCGACGCTCTTTACCCGCAGTGACGAACTGGAAGCTGCCTGGCGGTTCGTTCAACCGGTGCTCGATGCCTGGGAGCAGCCTGCCCACGAGCCGGAATTTTACCCGGTTGGCAAGTGGGGCCCATCCGGCTCCACTCAGCTGCTGTCCCGATCCGGCAGGCAGTGGCGCAACCCGTAACGGGTTCTACAGTAGATGTTTACATCCGGCGCCGTGGCCCTCGCGACAATTCTTCAGGATTCTTCCGCGATTGGATTCGGCCTTCCTTGTGGTCCGCCTCCTTGCCGACTATCGTTCCTGTACTGAGATTGAGTCTCAATTTCACTGGCGACGGGAAGCAGCCTGCCTCGGAATTTGGCCCACAGCCCCGCAATGGGGCAAAAAGAGGAGAAACCAATGAAACCTCGTCAAGGATTCACGCTGATTGAACTGCTGGTGGTCATTGCCATCATCGCCATTCTGATTGCATTGCTTTTGCCCGCCGTCCAGCAGGCTCGCGCGGCCGCCCGCCGGGCTCAGTGCAAAAACAACCTGAAACAGATCGGTCTGGCCCTCCACAATTATGTGGAGACGAACAGTCTTCTGCCGATCTCGTTCGCGGTGGACTACACGTCACCAGGCGGCGAGTGGTCTGTGCATGCCCGCCTGCTGCCGTATGTTGAGCAGGCAAACCTGTACAGTAAAATGAACCTCTCGATGCCGTACGATGCTCCGGAAAACGCCAGCATCGCGGGGCAGCGAGTCGACACGTATCTCTGCCCGGAAGAGGAAAAAGATGAGGGGCGAATCGCCGGCAGTTTCACTCACTATCCCGTCAACTATGCCTTTAACGGAGGGGGCTGGTTTTTTTACGACAATGCGACTGGCCTGGTTGGCGATGGAGCGTTCGTGCCGAACAAGAAACGCGGATTGCAGCACATCAAGGATGGTACGAGTAACACCCTGGCATTTTCTGAAGTGAAGGCGTTTAACCCTTACTTTCGAGACGGCTCAGGAGCTTCGGCGACGCCCCCGCCCGCCACGGGAATTGCTGCTCTCGGGGGGAGTTACAAAACCAACTCCGGGCATACTGAGTGGGTCGACGGCCGGGTCCACCAGACCGGTTTTACAACCGTCTTCGGACCGAACAAGCTTGTTCCCTACATCGATCCGAGCACCGGTCACCAAGTGGATGTGGACTACACGAGCTGCCGGGAAGAGAAATCCTGCACGGGTCCGACTTACGCGGCGGTGACTTCGCGAAGCCACCACGTCGGCCTGGTGCAGTGTCTGCTGATGGATGGTTCCGCCCGTGTCGTCACGAATAGTATCGACCTTCGGGTCTGGCAGAATCTCGGGTCCATCAGTGACGGCAATACGATTGGCGCATTTTAACCGCGACAGGCTTAAGACCAACCGGGTCGGTTTCGATGACTCGGACTTTTTCGGTCAACGGATCTCCGTGCTGGATCGCCGATGAACAAGGCCTTTGTTCGTGAGCCGGAAGAAAAACGCGATCGATGTCCGTCGTGCGGCACGACGGGCATCGCGGTGTTTGACGTCACGCTGAATGCCTGGCTCGGTCCTGAGCA
Source organism: Planctomycetota bacterium (assembly GCA_027623235.1). GTDB lineage: Bacteria > Planctomycetota > Planctomycetia > Planctomycetales > Planctomycetaceae > JAQBVJ01. The sequence continues at coordinate 68,675 of JAQBVJ010000012.1, read as the reverse complement.
AAGGCAGCAACTCTCCGAGGCTGCCTGTTTCTGCTCACACGAAACGTGCGATGTCGCGTATTTTGACGGCTTTGACCGAGTGATCCCGGCTGCGGAAATGGCCACTCCGGTGTGGCCAAAGGACCGGGAAGCCCCCGTCTGTCCGTGCTTTGGTCTGAAATGTTCCGACATCCAGGCAGACGTCGACGAAGACTCCGTCGCACGAGTCCGGCAGACAATTCAGCGGGCTCAATCGGATGAGGCACGTTGCGGCACAATGTCCCCGTCGGGCCAGAGCTGTGTCGCAGCGGTTCAGAAATGCTACATGAGGCTCCGCGGTCAGTGATTTCGATCACCAGTTCTGGCAAATGAGGCTGTCCAGACGACGCCGTCGTGCTTGTGTGAGTCTGCTCGTCAGTCCAGCCTGGGGCTCGTGTTTTCAGTCAGCCTGACACGCCTGTGGAGCCGGCAGTCAGGGAATTTCTGATGATCTCGCCACAAGTTGGATACGCTAAGTCCCCACGGTAGAATCCACCAGTGCAGCCATTGAGAACGCGGGATCGTTCGAACGGTCTGCATCTCAATACCAGATCCCAAAGCCGGAGCGACACCTTGCAGGATTCAACCGCCTATTCGCTCAAGGTCAACGACGGAACTGGCCAGCGCGAATTGGACATCGAACTGGTTCCCGGGCAGGAGATGTTGATCGGTCGACTGCCGACCAATCCGATCCCGGTTTCCTGGGACCGTGAAATCTCCCGCGAACATGCAACCTTGACGCTCGAGAATGGAAGTGTCCGCGTTGCCTGTCTGGATCGAGCTCGCAACCCGATCATTTTCGGGCGGAGCCTGGTCCGGAAAGCGACGGTCTTTCCCGGTCAGCAGTTCCAGATCGGGCAGACGGTTTTTCGGCTGGAAGCACCTGCAGGCGACGAAAGCAGCGCGGGTCTGGAAGACGCTGACGTCGACGAATTCCAGTTCAGTGAAAAAGAGCTGCAGCAGGTTCAGTTCAGCGACACGGCTCGCCAGATGGAACTGCTCTGCGATCTGCCTGACATGATTGCAACTGCCACATCCGACGCTGATCTCGGGCAGCTCCTGGCGGGTCTTCTGCTCGATGCGATTCCCGAAGCTGTTGCCGTTTCAGTCGCTCAGTATGACAGCTCGACCGTCGACATGCTTCGCAATCAGGATCCGTCGGCCAGCCAGGTCGTGCGGCCACAGATGATGCGGGTCCGTACGCGGGACGATTATGAAGGTCGGTTTCTCCCAAGCCGCAACCTTGTCGGACGGGCATTCCGATCCGACTCGCCCACGATCCATGTCTGGGGAATGCGCGAGGAGTCGGGTCAATTCACGCTCAGCGACGATCTGGACTGGGCATTCTGTATTCCTGTACCAGGAGCGGCCAGCAAAGGCTGGTGCATGTACATCGCCGGCAAAGGGGGGAAAAACGGAGCCGTCATCATTACGAAGGATGATCTCAAAGGCGACGTTCGGTTTGGACAGCTGCTGGCTCAGTTCATCGCCTCGATCCGGCACGTCAAAAGTCTGCAGGATACGCAGACGCAAATGGCTTCATTTTTCTCTCCGAAAATCATCGAGAATCTCACCGGCGGTGGCGACGTTCTGAAACCTTCCGAGCGGGAAATCACCGTGCTCTTCTGCGACGTTCGAGGCTTTTCCCGAAAAGCCGAAATGTACGCGGACAATCTGCATTACCTGCTTGACTGCGTTAAAGAGGCGCTGGGGGCGATGACGTCCGGCATTCTGAAATACGACGGAGCCATTGCTGATTTCCAGGGCGATGCCGCGCTGGGCTTCTGGGGCTGGCCGGTGGCACTCAATGATGGAGCCGTCCCGGCCTGTCTGGCGGCGCTCCTGATTCAGGATCTGTTCGCGAAGCCACCAGAGGAGCAGGGGCTCCTCGAAGGATTCGGCATCGGTCTGGGCATTGCACACGGGCGAGCAATTGCCGGTCAGATCGGCACGGCGCAGCAGGCGAAAATCGGCGTGTTCGGCCCGGTTGTCAACCAGGGAGCCCGGCTGGAGAGCATGACGAAACAGTACGGCGTGCAGATCTGCATCGACGAACAATCCGCGGACTTCGTTCGAAATCACCTGCCGCCGGAGCGGGCTCGCGTGAGGCGGCTGGCCTGTGTCCGACCGAAGGGGATGGACACTCCGATCACCGTGAGCGAGCTGGTTCAGCCGCTCGCAAAAGCACCGCATCTGCCGGACGAGCAGATCGCACAGTATGAAGCGGTCCTGGACCTGGTGATCGCCGGAAACTGGGATGCCGCAATCAAGGCCTTTGCTGATTACCCCGATGAAGGCCCGAAGACGTTTCTGCTCGACTGGATGAAACGCTACGACAACAAACCGCCCGAGGACTGGGACGGCGGGTTTTCACTCGTGGCCAAGTAGTCGTCGCACCGGCCTGCGACACGTCATCGTTGAAAAATGTGCGAACGACGGCCGCAGCCTCTCTCGAAGGCTGCATGTTGCCGGACGTGTGGTCTGGAGAATCTACAGGCCTGGAGAATCTACAACCGCGGCTTCGGCTGTTTCGGCGGGGCCTGCCAGGGATTGACGCCTTTCGCGTTCACCCTTCGCTTGAAGACGCGATCGCCGCAGGTCACGTAGAGCGTGTCGAGTTCCGGGCCACCGAAGACGACGTTCGACAGCCAGCCGTTCGACGGTTTTTTCAGGATGATGTGAACTCGCCCCGGCTGATCAAGAACCTGCAGGCCGAGCTTTGTGGTCACGTAGGTTCGTCCCTCGACGTCGACGGCCATTCCGTCCGCGCCGCTCTGGCCCGAGTCGTCCGGCACGTGAAGATGACCGTACTGCTGCTTGTCGGTGAGCGAGCCGTCGGGCTGGATTCGGTACGACCACGTAAAGCGGCCGCGTGTGTCGGACACGGACAGGAAGGCCTGGTCGGCAGACGTGATGACTCCGTTGGGAAACTCGATGCCTGAGTCGACCAGCTTTTTCGTGCCGTCCGGTTTGAAGAACCACACGCTCTTATTTGTCGGATCGGTGTAATAACCGGTGCCGTTGTGGAGCAGCACCACATCGTTGCTCGGCGCGTTTTCCAGGACGGTTTCTTCCTTGCCGGTTTCGTCGTAGCGGACGATTTTCTGCTCGCCATTTTTACACGCGTAGAGTTTTCCGTCCGGGCCGAACATCAATCCGTTGGCTTTGGCAGTGTTCTCGGCGAAGACGGTCACTGTGCCGTCGAGTTCGACCTTGTGGATGCGGTTGTTGGGGATGTCTGTGAAGAAGACCTCGCCTTTTGAGTTCACTGCCGGGCCTTCCGTGAATTTGTGCCCGCTGCTCACTTCCTGCCAGTCCTCACCGGGAATAAGGATTTCCGTACGGCGTTTTGCGGGCTCGGCCATGCCGGCTTTGACGGGTTCGGGATAGTCATGCCAGATGTACTTCACGGCCTGCGGCATGATCGCGGCCGCGTGTTTGCCGTTGTGGCCGCCCTCGCCCCAGGCGTTGGTGACTTCGTATCCCGCCCACTTCAGCGAGCGGTACATCGCCTGGTTGGCCATCCACCAGTCACCGCCGTAAATGTCCAGGTCGTTGCTGCCGTCCTGCATGAAGATGCGGATCGGCTTTGGTTCAAATTTGCGGATGAGCGTCGAGTACTCATGCCCGCCTCGCAGACCGACGTACGTGCCGACTGTGCTGATGACGCGGCGGAACGAGTCCGGTCGTTCCCACGCCGCGGTGAAAGCACAGATGGCTCCCGAACTGGAACCCGCGATCGCGCGGTCGTTCGGGTCCTGGCTGATGTTCCAGTTCTCTGAGATTCCGGGTAGGAATTCCTCGATGAGGAACCGGGCATAGCGATCACCCATGCCGTCGTACTCAAAGCTTCGATTGAACCTCGCCTGAGATGTCCCGTCGGCCGCCGGAACAACCCCGGGTGAGACGAACACGGCGATCTGCACCGGTACTTCGCCCTTGTGGATCAGGTTGTCGAGGATCGTCGGCAGTTTCCATTGGTTCGCCTTGCCCATTCCATCCTGCACAACGAGCAGACATGCCGGCTTAATGTCGTTGTACTGAGCTGGCACATAGATGCCGTACTCCCGCGTCGTGCCCGGGAAGATTTTGCTCTGGTCAAAGGTGAACGGGCCATAAAGTTTGCCCTTCGGCACACTGTCTTTCGGCTTTGAGTCTTCCGGGACCGGATAACTTTCCTCCTGGGCAACCGCGAGGCCCTGAATCGTGGCGGTCAGCAGGGTGAGGCTCAGCGTGAGCAGCAGTCGACGCAGCATGACGACCTCTTGGCTGTGGATTCTCAGGTGTTGTTATGAAAGCACCCCGGTTGCTGGAGAGCAGCCGGGGTGCGATTGAGTTTGTTTGAAGAGCGGCACCTGTTTCGCAGGGTCCGCGGGTTTCTTCTCTTCGGCTTCATTCTTCGCCGAGTCGGTTTTCTCTGGCTCAGTTTTCTCTGGTTCGGTCTTGTCCGCTGCCGTCTTGTTGTCTTCCTCAGGTTTCTTTTCCGTGGCCTTCTCGGGTGTCTTTTTCTCGTCGCCCTTCGTCGTCTTCTTCGGGTCGAGCGTGCCGTCCGGCTTTTCTTCCACGTCAGAAACCCGGGCCGCTTTGTACTCGTGGTCGCGCTTGTTCAGAACTTTGGCGGAGACGATTTCATCGTTCCGCTCGATCGACCAGACGACGTCGATTCCCTCGACGACGCGACCGAAGCAGGTGTGATTACTCTCTTCCTTGTCCTTCTCATAGTTCAGCCAGTAGGTCGGCAGGTGAGTGATGAAGAACTGTGTACCGCCGGTGTCTTTTCCGCGGTGAGCCATGCTGAGGCTGCCCTGGAAATGCATCCGTGTGTCCTCTTTGTAGCACTCACACGGGATGGTGAAGCCACCGCCCTGGCCGTCGTTCAGCGGGTCGTCGTCGGCCGTCGTGGTGTCTCCGGTCTGGGCCATGAATGCAGGGATGACCCGGTGAAACTTCACGCCGTTGTATTTCTGACTCTCAACCGTCTGGATGAAACTTGCGACAGTGTTCGGCGCGTGATCCTCAAACAGCTCAATGATGATCTTGCCTTTGGTGGTTTCGAATTCGACACGCGGCAACGCGGCGGCGCCTTCCAGAGCCGCTTCTTTCGCGCGGATGGCCTGTTCCTTCTCCCAGAAGGGAATGTACTTTCTGGCTTCCGCTGCATAGTTATTGAGGTACTCCTCTTCGCGCGCGTCGCTTGGCTTGTGGACTTTAACGAGCTCCTCGAGCATCTCAGCGGCCTTCTCGAAGTTGTGCAGAGCAAACTCGGCCATGCCGCCCATTCGGTACACGTCTCTCGTTCGACGTTCGGCTGCGAGAAGTTTCGCCGAGATTTCGCTTGCCTCCGTGAACTTGTTTGAGTTGAACGCACTCTTCATCGCGATCTCGCCAGCGTCGAGCGACGTCGGGTCCTTCACCCAGACCGCTTCGGCGAGCTCAAGCATCTGCGGATAAATGTCGGTTTCAAATTCGCGAATGAGATCGGTGTACTCGTTACGGACAACTCGTTTTGCCTCGTTGTCCTTCGCCACGGCGAATTTTTTCTGCAGACCCTGAAGCGTGTTGAAGATCTCAATCTTGCGATCGGCGAGCCGCTTCCACTCGATCAGCGGGTCGACGGGTTTCGCAGGAGCTGCTTCGGCGGGCTTTTCCTCGCCTGGCTTTTCGGCAGCCGGCTTTTCGCCAGCGGGTTTTTCGGCAGCCGGCTTCTCGCCTTTTTCATCCGGGACTTTCAGCGGAGCCGGGGTGGTCTTCGCTGGTTCTTCCTTCTTTTCATCCTGAGCGAACAGGGAGAAAGAAAACAGTGGAAGAGAAAGCAGCGCCGCAAAGGTCGTTGCAATACTGAGGCGGGAAAACGCGGTCATGACATCGCCCTGTGATTGAGTGGTCTCCGCCGGAGTCAGCGATGCCGCGATCGGGCAATCTTTCCGGCAGGTGGGTGATCAAGCGAAACGGTCGGAAACGACGGGCGAGTGTAACAGGTCCGAAAGGCAGAAAAAGCCACGCGTGACCGCTTGAGCCGGACTGTGCCGAGATGTCGACAGGTCACCCGAAAGCGTCAGCGAGGGCGAGAGTCGATTCACTCCGCCGTTGCCGACGCGTCCGGTTACCTGTGGCGGCGCGGCAGGAGCCTCGCCCTCCCGAAAGGTGCGATTGGCTCACGAGAGGTCGCAGAGTAATCCTCGCGTCGCTTCCAGTTCGGTCGTCAGGCCGTCGACCAGCGACTTTGGTTTCTCTCCCGGCAGCACCTGCCAGGTGTAGGTCTCCACTTCCAGATGCGGGGCGTAGTCGAGATCTCGAACGGTGGCGAGAGCTCGGCGCAGGTCGGGTCTCGTCGTGCCGAGCGGACCGAGCGACTCGGCATTCACCGGAACGTGGAAGTGGACTCGCCATTCGTCCGCCGCCGCGAACTCAGGTTGCGGGTTGAGGGCTGCTTCTTCGGTGAGATCGGTCAGGCGGTGGATCGTGCCGTCCGTTGAACGGGCGATTGTCTGGTGAAGGTACCGTGGCTCGACGAACGTGGCGAGCGCGTTGCGGGCCTCTTCGTTTTCGGCAGGCCGTTCGACTCGGATTGCGCACGTGATGTGAACTTTGTTGATGCGGATGCGGGCCTGGGCGAGAGCGTTGATCGACCCGGCGACGTCTTCAAACTCGACCGACTGGTGGCAGACGTCGTAACAGACTCCCAGGAATTCGTTGGCTGCTTCGAGGGAATTCCGATCAGCGGCGATTTCCCGCAGCCGCGCGAAAAAGGCGAGCGTTTCAGGCGTCGTCTCAAGAACGCAAAGCGGCTCGGGCTCGATGGCCAGTCGAATCGTCTTTCCCGTTTCGTCGCGAAGCCGGGCGAGAGCTTCGGCGAGGTCGATCAACCGCGCCGCGCAGCGATCGATGAAGTCTGCCGGATGGTCGAAGCCCTTGAACCCAAGCGGCACGGTGGACAGGCTGCCTGCGGTGTCGTCGGCAGGCAGAAGCCGCGCGAGAACCCGCGCACAGTCGAGCGTGTAGTCGTACCGTTCGTCAGTCGTCCAGTCGGGGATGTAGACGTTTTCTTTGACGCGAGCGTCATGAAAATTGCCATACGGAAACGTGTTGAGCGTGTAACAAAGCAGCCCGGACTCGCGCAGCCTCGCAGCGAATCCGTCGAGCGAACTGGCACCGGCGGCGGATTCCAGCAACTCGGTCACAACCGGCCGGGCGAGCCACAGTCCAGCGGCGAGGTCTCCGAATCGGTCCCGCGTCGGCACTGTGAATTCGCTCAGCCCGGATTCGACTTCTGCAACCGACAAGCCGGGATGAACGTTGGTGCAATAGCTGAGAGGAAGCGGGCTGAACGTCATGGCGGGATCCAGAGGCGGCTGACGACTCGGGCAGAATTGGCGGGTTGGACGGTTCGTGTGAGAAGTCTCGGATGCTACCGGCTGTGCGACCTGTTTGCATCGCGGAGGAATCGCAGGCGGACCTGGGTCCGGTCGTGACGGAATCCGTGTTTCTGCTGAAATCCTTTTCTGCTAAAGACCCACCAGAGCTGCCAAAGAACGTCGGCGAAGGGTGGTGCCGCTCGTCGATGACCAATCTGGTAAGTCCCAAAGTGGAGCGAAACTGTTCGGGAATGCCACTTTTTGCGGGTTGCAGCGTTGCCTGGCCGTCTGGACTGGCTGTGAGGCGTCGCCGGACATTTTGCCTCCGGAGGACGATGACTCATGAGAATTAACTGAAACGATTGATTTCGAATCGTCGATACCTGGACTGGCCCCGCACGATGTGCTGTGAGAACTGCTCAAGGCACAACAGCGAGGCTGCTCCGCCAGCAATGAGTGCTGGCCGACGCCTTTCACAAGGATGGAACATCGAGCCACGGCCCCAACCTGTGGCTCGCCTCTCTCAGCAGGAATCTGATATGAATTTTCTGAGCGACGCTGGAATCTCGCGACGTGACGCATTGACGGGCCTCCTGGCCGGCGCAGCCCTGGCTGTCCCGTCAGGCAGACTCCTTCAGGCGGAAACCCGGATTGCTGCGGCTTCGAAACTGGAGAAAGGACACGAGCTCGCTCCGGCTTTGCAGATGGGCCGCGACGCGGATTCGGTCTTCGGGAAAATCGAAGACTACACAGCGACGTTTCATAAGGACGAGGTGGTCGGCAAGCGACGCATCCGCCAGGAAATGCTGATCAAAGTGCGCGAGAACACGTTCAGCGTGTACCTCAAGTTCCTGAAACCTGATGCCGGCCGCGAAGTCATTTACATCGACGGAAAAAACGATGGCAACCTGCAGACTCACGGCACCGGCCTGGGAGCCGTCGTCGGCACGCTGAACCTCGACCCGAAAGGCAGCCTGGCGATGGAAGATTCCCGCTACCCGGTCACGCTGATCGGCATGCGGAAAATGGTTCAGAAAGTCATCACTCAGTGGGAATCCGAGCTCACGATTTCCGGGATCAGAGTCAACTTCTACCCCAGTGCGAAAATCGGCTCATTGGAGTGTCGCGTCGTCCAGACAACTCATGACACAGAGCAGACGGGTGCCAGATTCCACATGACCCGGCTTTACGTGTCGAAGGATTCGGGACTGCCCGTTCGGGTTGAGCAGTTTGCGTTTCCGAGCAAGGCCGGTGCGAAGCCGATCATGCTGGAGCAGTACACCTACCTGGACATCAAGACGAATGCGGGGCTGACCTCGATCGATTTTGACATCGACAACCCGAAATACGATTACTGATCGGGACGGTCGTTGAGGCTGGTGACAAACTGATTCCACGAGAATCAGAATTGATAAAGCAGGCAGCGCATCCGTTGGGTGTGCTGCCTGTTTCTCTTTGCGCTGAGCAGAAAGTCTGACGGCACGAAATCACCTCGTGCCCGGTCGCTCATTGCCGCAGCCGGCTTTCTGGCTCGCTCGAAATGCCCTTTTCCTGCGGTCGAGGGTACAATCCCGAATTCTTCCGGCACTTCCCGTGGCAGAGAATCGGGCGCTGCCGGTCGATCTGGCGTGGCGCTTCCCGTTCCTGTTTCAGACGAGATTTTCTGAACACGGGCTCGAATTGAAGTCTACGCGTTTCCGGTCCAACCCAGCGACGTTCCCAGCGAGGCTTCCCATGGCCTTTCAGTATGTGCTTCCACGAGAACTCAGCGGCCGGCTGGCGAGCCTGCGGCGACGGATTCGGTTCCTGGCGTTTGTCCGAGGGGCGGGTGCGGCGATCACCGGAGTCTGCGGGCTGCTGCTCATTCTGCTGCTGATGGATTTCTTTTTTGACTTCGCGGCGGGGACTCGGATCGGCCTGCTGACCACCTTCGGCGTCGGCACGCTCGCTCTGCTCGGCTGGTTCGTTGTGAGGCCCGCGCTGCGTACGATCACGGATGCGGAAGTCGCGTCGCTCGCCGAACAGCAGTTTCCGAAATTCGGAGAACGGATCACGTCGCTGGTTGAGCTTTCGGATCCGGACCTCGCCGAGTCCGAAAAGGGCTCGGCCCTGATGCGCGAGATGCTCGAGCAGGAGACGGTCCGACAGCTCAACGGGTTTGATATTGAGCGGGCGATTCCGGCTCGACCGGCGATGCGTCGATTCGGCGTCGGAGCGATTTCGGGCGGCGTGCTGTTCTTTCTGTTCGTGCTTTTCCCAACCGCCTCGACGGGGTTGCTGACGCGTCTGTTTCAGCCGCTGGCAAATGTTGCGAGCGTCGGGCCACTGGCTTTCGAGATTGAGGACGGCAACCGCGTCGTCGCGCGCGGCACCGACGTCCCTGTCGCCGCGAAGATTTCCTGGCGAAGCGGGTCAGAGGATCCCATTCCGGAACCCGCCACTCTTCACTGGACGGCGGCCGATGGCGAGGCCGATTTCCGCGACCTCCGTTTCAATGCGGACACGTTGACGTTCGATGCGACGGTTCCCAACGCGTTTGCGAATTTCGAATTTCATGTTGAGGCCGATGGTTCGCGGTCAGGGCGGTTTCGTGTTGAAGTTGTCGATGCGCCGAAAGTCGAAACCGCGCGGCTGCAGATTTCTCCGCCGGGTTACGTCGGGTTGCCGGCCAGCGATCTCGACGGCGTGACCGGTCCGATCGCCGTCTTCGAACACAGCCGCCTGAAGTTTGAAGTGACGTTCAACAAGCCGGTCGAGGGAGCGACGATCGAGTGGACGGCTCCGATGGTCATTCCGGAACGCGAACGTCAGCCGGCACCGAAGGCGGACAAGCCGGAGGGCGACGGCGGCAAGCCGGAACGTCAGGTCGGCTCGTACGTCAACGAGCTGGTGGCTCTCAGCGATCCGATTGAGACGAAACTGGCTCTGTCTGCGGACCGCAAATCGGCGACCGTCGAACTGCCGGCGACGATTCAGAGCACGTTTCTGTTCCGCCTGACGGACCGGCACGGCCTGGGCAACGATGGCGAGCCTCACCGGCAGATTCTGATCACGCGCGATCAGCCGCCGACGCTGGAGGTTGCCGGCAGTGCGCACGACGAAGCGCGACCGGACGACGTCTATACGCTGAATGTGAGCGCGTCGGACGACCTCGCGGTCGGATCGCTCGAACTTCACGCCACGTCGAAGAAAGGCCTCGACAAAGTTCTTCGCGTACCGGCCGACAAGCTGGGACTCACTACCGCAGCGCATCAGTTCCGGGTCGACCTGAAAGACTGGGGAGTCGCCAACGGCGACGTTCTTGAGCTTCAGGTTCGCGTCGCCGATGAGCGTCCGATTCCCGAACCCAACGTTGTGTGGTCGGAAGTTCGCACGGTGGCAATTCGGGACAACGCTTCCGCGCAAGGCACGAATGATCTGCTCGCCCGGCAGAATGAGCTGCGGGAAGAATTGCGGGCGATCCGTCGTGAAGTCGGAGCCAGCCGCGACAAAGGCGATTTACTGACCCGTCGAGCACAGGGCGACCTCGACAACGAAAAAGAATTCGACGAAGCGGAAGAACTGCCGAAGCTGGCCGACCGCGAAGCAACGCTCACCGAGCGGTTGAAGAAGGTGGGTGAGAAATTTGAAGAGCACGCGCTGTTCACAAACCTCGTGGATCAACTGAAATCGGATGCCGAACAACCACTCGGTGCGGCGGCCGAAAAGCTTCGCGCCGCGTCTGATCAGGATCTCACCCGCCAGCTGGCCGCGCTGAAGACGAACGCGGGCGAAGCGGACGCGGTCGAAGAGTGTCTCATCGCTCTGGAAGCGAAATTCGAGGAGCTCGCCGCGCTCGAAAAAGATCTGATTGAGCTCAGCCGTCTGGCGAACCGCGCGACGGAACTCGCCGACGATGCCGTGCGGCTGCAGGAGTTTCAGAGGGAGATCGACGCGGGCGACGTTCCCGGAGCCGAGACGCCCGAGCAGCTTGCCCAGGCGAAGCAGGCACTCGCCGATCAGCAGGCCGAGCTGATGCAGGAACAGACCGAGCTGATGGCGGCTTTGCAGAGCCTGCTGGAAAAACGGCCCGAGCTGATCGACGTCGCGCGGCAGCACGAGCTCGGTCGGCTGGAAGATCTGGTCGCTGGCGTGAAAGAAATCGCAGACCCGCAGGCGGCCCTCGCCGAAGCGCTGCAGAAAGACGCGACCGCGACCGCTCTGGGTGCGGCCGAAGTCGTGGCGGCTCAGGAAGAAGTTGCGAAGCAGTTTGAGGAACTCGCCGAGGCGGCCAACGCGCAGCTTGCCGATCCGCGTCGCGTGGCAACGCCGATCGATCCCGAACTGGCTCAGCAGATTGTCGATGAACTGAAAAAGGGCAACCTTGAAGCAGCGGAAAAACTCCAGCAGAAAGCGAACGACGGTCTGGCGCGGGTGATTCAAAACGCAAAGGCCGCTCCGCTCCCTCAGGACGCCAGCGAGGCGGCGGCGGAACTGGCAAAGCGACAGGACGAACTCGCAAAGCGACTGGAAAAGGCGGCACAAAAGCCTGCCGGAGAGAGCGCCGCAGAACGCGAACGGGAATTGCGAAACCTTGCTGCGGACCAGGCGGCGCTGCAGCGGGCCGCGGCGAAGCTTGACGTACCGCACGCCGCCCGTGACGAACAACAGGCCGCGCTGAATGAGGCCAACGAAGCTTTGCGGGGACTGTTGCAGGCGACTCGGCAGAACAAAGAGGCGGCTCTGGCGGCGGCCGACGCAAAGCTGCTGGAAGCGAACCCGACGGGCGATGCAGAGATCGCACGCGAGAACGCGGCGGCGCTGGCTCAGGAAGCAGCGGCTTTGAGCCAGGCGGCTCAGGCATCGCTCAATGAGGCGGCTCAGAAAAGTACAGCCGCGGCGGAGAGCTTGCGACAGCTCGCCGAGTCGACTCCTTCCGATCAGGAGCGACGCGCGGACGCGCTGCGACAGCTCGCCGAGGTTCAGCAGATTCAGAAGGATGAGCTGTCGAAGAAGATCTTCCCGGACGCGAAGCCGGGTGAAGTGCCCTCTCAGCCGGACAGCAAAGTTCTGGCCGGTGAGGAGCGATTCGTCGCGGAAGAGCTCGCGCAGCTGGACGCGGTGGGGGCGGAGGCCGAGCAACAGAAAGCGGTCGAAGCGGCGGCGGCGGCGATCAACGATCTCGCCGCGAACCGGCAGGCGGACATCCCGGCTTCGCAACGTCAGCTTCAGCAGGCGATGGCGGCTCTCGAAAATCGATTGAAGGGTGAGGCCACTCCGCAGGAGCAGGTTGAGCAGCTTCAACGTGAGCAGGCCGCGCTGCAGAAGGAAGCGGCGGAGGCACTGAAAGCGGGCGACGAAGCCGCGCTGGAGACGCTCGCGAAAAAGGAAAATGAACTCGCCGAGCGAGCGGCAGCGGTGGCGGCCCCGGCGGCGGGCAATCAGCAGAACGCGGCTCAACAGGCGATCCAGCAGGCGGCCGAAGCGCTCGCCGAAAGCCGGGACGGTGGCAGTCAGAATCCGCAGCAGACTGCGCAGTCGTTGCAGCAGGCGGGTGAGTCTTTGAATCAACTGGCTCAAGCGATGCAGCCGGCGAGTCGTGGTCAACGGGCGGCGGGCGATGTCGAGCAGCTTTCGGCTCAGCAGCGCGAAGCCGCGAAGCAGAGCAGCGAACTCGCCGAGGGCAACAATCTGGAAACGCTTTCGCCAGACCGCGCGGCGGCGAACGAGCTGGCAGCGGCCGGCGATCAGCTGGAGCGGCTGCGGGTCGGCGACGGGGCTCAACAGGAAAAGCAGGAGGCGATTGAGGAACTTCGAAAGGCGCTGGAGAAACAGAACGAATTGAACCGGCAGTTGGGGGCACCGGATCCGGCGGATCCGAATCGGCCCGCGCCGCAGCGACCGGATGCGGAGCAGATTCAGCAGGCTCTCAACGAGCTCGCGCGGACACAGGAAGACGCGGCGGATGCGCTGCAACGGCTCGAAAAGAAACTTCAACCGGAACCGTTTGAACCCGGTCAGCCCGGCGAGAATCCGATTGGCGATCCAGTCGCCAATCCAAGTCAGCCCGCCAACCCGAACGATCCGGCAAACGCCGATGCCGACTTCGCGCGACAGATCGCGGAAGAAAGCGGCCGACAGCCTCGGGACGCGGCCGAAGTTGCTGACGCGGCGCGGGGACTCGCCGAACAGCAGGCGAAGATTCAGGAAGCGACGGAAAAGCTCGACGAGGAGTTCAAGCCGAATGCGCCGGAAGGCAGCCCGCAACGTCAGCAGCAGGACCGACTGGAAGAGCAGCAGGCGGCCCTTCGGGAGCAGTTGAACGATCTGCCGGCCGACGTCGGTGCTCTTCCGCGAGCCGAAGCGCAGGAGCAGATGGCTGCGGCCGCGGAGGCACTTGAGCAGGGCAATCTGGACAGGGCCGCGCGAGCTCAACAGGAAGCCAGCGAGGCGCTGGGACAGCTCGCGCGTGAAGCGCAGGCTCAGGCCGCGGCCGAACGAAACGCCGAACAGGCCGCTCAACAGGCTCAAAGCGAACTCGCGGAGAACAATCCACAGCCGGCCAGCTCTGAGCCAGGTCAGCCCGCGCCGCAAGCTGGTCCGCCGGGGTCGCCGCAACAGGCGGGCGGGGCGAACGAGCCGGTTGCCGAGCAGGCACAGCAACTCGCGGACGCGCAGAGTCAGGTTCAGGAACGGCTCGCCGAACTTCGCGCCGAGCGGAACGCGGCGCAGGCCAGTCAGCCCGCACCGGAAGCAGGTTCACCGGAAGGCGCGCCAGCGGGGGGATCTCAGTCGGAAGGAAGTCCGCCCGGCAGCGAACCTGGGCAGCAACCTCAAGGTGGTCAGCCGGGCTCGCAGCCACAAGCTGGTGAGCCAGGTTCGCAGCCTCAGTCGGGGCAGCCTCAACCAGGACAGCCTCAGTCGGGGCAGCCGCAAACAGGACAGCCGCAAACAGGACAGCCTCAACGCGGGCAGCCGTCGGCGCGGGAACTGCTTGCGCAGCAGGAAAGCCTCACGGCTGAGGCGGCTCAACTTGCGGTCGAAGCAGCTCAGCAGGCGGGAGCGGATTCTCCGGCGGCTCGATCCGCAGCGCAGGCTGCGGCGAACACCAGCCAGGCGGGCGAGCAGGCTCAGGCCGGGCAGTTTGACCAGGCGGCTCAACAGGCAACGCAGGCGGCGAGTGATTCTCAGCAGGCCGCGGAGGCTTTGCGCGAGAGCGCTCCGCAACTTGCTGACCGGGCCCAGCAACTGGCTCAGCAGCAGGAAGCTCTGTCGGATGGCTTTGACCAGATTGCCGACTCGACCGAGCAACGCCAGGCGGCGCAGGCTCAGCGGCAGCAGCAACTGGCGGCGCAGGCCCAGGAGCTCACGCAACAATTACAGGCAGCGGCCGAGCGGCTGGATTCCCAGGTGCTGGGTTTAGGCGAGCAGGCCCGGCAGGCGCGGCAGGCGAGCCAGGCGGCGGCCGACAGTCAGCAGGCGATGCGGCAGTCGACGCAAAGTCTGCAGCAGGGCAATCAGGGAGAGGCGGCATCGGCGGCTCAGGCAGCGGCGAATTCTCTGCGGCAGGCCGCGCAGGCGGGTCAGCCTCCATCGGGTGAGCCTCAGGCAGGATCGCCGCAGTCCGGTTCGCCGCAGTCCGGCGAGAGTGGGCAACCTCAAGCAGGCCAGCCGGGAAGTGAACCGGGACAGCCGGGAAGCGAAAGCGCACCGCAATCGGGTTCTCCTCAATCGGGGAGTCCGAGCAGCCCACCTCAGTCCGGGACGCCGCAGACTGGATCTCCGCAATCGGGTTCTCCGCAATCGGGCTCTCTGCAGCCAGGTCAATCGGGCGAGCCGGGCAGTCGTGAGCAATCGCCGATTCCTGGCGAGCTGGCATCGCAGATTGCTCAGGCGGCGCAGCAACTTCAGGAAGCTCAGGAAGCGCTGGCTGCGGCTCAGAACGCAGTTCGGTCGGGACAGCCTCAGCCCGGCGAATCATCGTCGGGTCAGCCCGCCGGGCAGCCAGGCAGTCAGCCGGCATCCGCACAAAGCGGACAGCCCGGCGAGGGCCAGCCAGGTTCAGACGGACAACCGGGTGAAGGACAACCAGGAAGTCAACCGGGTGAAGGACAACCCGGCTCCCAACCCGGTGCTGGACAACCGGGCGAAGGTCAGCCCGGTTCGCAACCAGGTCAAGGACAACCAGGAGCAGGACAACCAGGCCAGGGAACTCCGGGTGAAGGACAGCCGGGCGCGGGTCAACCAGGTCAAGGTCAGCCCTCTCAAGGTCAGCCAGGCCAGGGCGGGCAGGGACAAAGCTCGCTGGCTCAGACGGCTGAGTCACTTCGGCAGGCGGCGGAGATGCTCAATCAGGCGGCTCAACAACTCAACCCTGATCAGCAGAACGGAGCGTCTCAGCCGGGTCAGCAGAACGGACCTCCCGGCAGTCAGACCGCCGGGATGGGCAACGGTCAGGGAGGCAATCAGCCACCGGACCTTGCCGGACTCGACGAGAATCTGAAGCGGCAGGCAATGCAGAACTGGGGCAAGCTTCCAGGCAAACTGCAGACTGAGATTCTGCAGTCGGCCGGCCGAAAGAAAAATGGCGACTACGCGAAACTGATCAAGCTGTACTTCGAAGAGCTCGCGAAGAGTGGCGCGGATCGCAAATCGAAGTGAACTCGATGAGGCTGTCGGAAGTGAGCGTGTCACTCTGGCGAGCCGGGTTGAGAACAGACTGGCAACTCGGTCAACTCCACACGGTCCGCCTCGGGGCAGTGGTGATTGGAACGGTATTCTGGCGGCTGATACACTCGCCAGCCCCGTTTCGGCTCTGGAACGGGACGCGTCCCGCCTGTCCCGTCAGCCCTGCTGGCATCCCACCGAATTCACCCGGGAGTAGTGTCTGCTGCATCCGCTTTTGAGGCCCAGGATTCCAGGGCTTTCCGGATAACGCTCGACATCGCTCCGCATCCGCTTCCCGAGGAACATTATGTCTGAAGGGTCGAAGCCTCCAAAGCTGACCGGAGTCCAATGGCTGATCTGTGTCATCGCGTCGATCGGGTTCGCGTTTGATATTTACGAACTGCTGATGCTGCCGCTGATCGTCCGGCCGGCGTTGATGGAGCTCGGGCAGATCGCGCCGGGGACGGAAGAATTCCGCAGTGCAGTCGCGATGCTGTTTTACATTCCGGCTGTCGTGGGTGGCGTGTTCGGTCTGCTCGGCGGATATCTGACCGACCGTCTGGGCCGGCGACGAGTGCTCACGTGGAGCATTCTGTGCTACGCGATCTCCGCTTTCTGTGCGGGTTACTCGACGAACTTCTGGATGCTGCTGTTTTTCCGGTCGACAACTTTTGTCGGTGTGTGCGTTGAGTTCGTGGCTGCGGTCGCCTGGCTCGCCGAGATGTTCGACGATCCCAAACAGCGAGAGAAAGTTCTGGGATACACGCAGGCGTTCTCGTCGATTGGTGGCCTGCTGGTGGCCATCGCGAACGGGCTGGCCGTGGGGTATGCCGCAAGCCTTCCCACCATCAGCCTGCCCGACTGGCTGAACTTTTTCGGTGGCGAGATCGCCGACAATCATGCTGCGTGGCGGTACACGCTGATGTCCGGCCTGATTCCGGCCATCCCCTTGATCATCATTCGGCCGTTCCTGCCTGAGTCTCCCAGATGGGCGGCTAAGAAAGCGGCAGGGACATTGAAACGTCCCAGTTTCAAAGCCCTGTTCCAGGGAGATCTGCGTCGCACAACGGTCGTCACAACGATTCTGTTTGCCTGCAGTTACGGGGTCGCGTTCGGTGCCATCCAGCATGTGCCACGAATGATCCCGCGTCTGTCCGACGTCACAGCGGAGACGGACCCGATCAAACCTCAGATTGCGGAAATCGACAAGAAACTTGCTGCCGCCGACGCGGCAGCGAAGCCGGCGTTGATCGGTCAGAAAAAGAAACTGATCGGACAGCTCAAGAATATCGAGCAGACTTCTGCGGCGAATTACACGAAAGTCCAGGAAGTCGGCGGGCTCTTTGGCCGATTGCTGCTGGCACTGCTGGTGATTCGAATTCTGTCACGGAAGAATCTGCTGCGAGTCTTCGTCCTGCCGGGTCTGGCGATCATGCCGATCGTGTTTATTGGATTTGCGACGATCGAGACGAACTCCGTTCTCGTGGCGATTGGCAGTTTCCAATTCACGATATTACATGCCGGCCTGTTTCTGGCAGGACTGCTGACCGTCGCTCAATTCAGCTTCTGGGGCAATTACCTGCCCTGTGTCTACCCGATGCATCTTCGCGGAACGGGCGAAAGTTTCGCGGCCAACATTGGCGGCCGACTGATCGGTACTTCGTTCGCGGCGGTGACCACTCTGCTCGTACAGCCCAGCGCTCCGGGAGACACTCCGGAAGTTCAGCTGGCGTATGCGGCTGCGTTCGTTGCCACGGGACTGTTCCTGGTCTCGGCAATCGTCAGTTGCTGGCTGCCCGAACCGCTTCCGGAAGCGGATCAGGACTGAGGCAGGTTCCCATGTCTGACAACAGCTCAGAGTTTTTCGATGGCGGTGTCCGAGCTCATCCCGGAGTCTGATCACTCTGCGGATGGACTTCTCTATCGGGTCGGCACACGCACGTGCGGCGGCGGCTGTCGGGGAGCCGCCGTCGACTGGAACGGCAGCTCAATCGTCCATGACCGGAGATTTACCTCATGACCACTACATCGACGTCACGCGCACTCGCCTGGGGACTGTTGCTCAGTCTGGCTGTCGTCCCGATCGCTGATTCCAAAGCGGCAGATCCTGATTCGCCCCGCACGGCTCTGCCGGTGTCGAAATTCGTTGAGCTGTTCAACGGGAAGGACCTGACTGGCTGGAAAGACGTCAACACCTCACCAGAGACGTGGAGCGTGAAGGACGGTCTGCTGGTCTGTTCGGGGCTGCCGATCGGCGTCATGCGATCCGAAAAGCAGTACGAGAATTTTCTGCTGCACATTGAGTGGCGTCACATGAAGGCCGGAGGAAACTCGGGCGTGTTCGTGTGGAGCGAAGGCTCCGTCCCCGAGGGTCGACGCCTTCCAAAGGGCATGGAGGTCCAGATGCTCGAACTGGACTGGATCAACCAGCACCGATTGAAAAATGGCGAGCCGAATGACATCGGCTACATCTCGGGAGAACTGTTTGGAGCCAACGGCCTGACGGCGACTCCGGATAATCCGCGAGGCAGCCGCAGCAAATCGCTCGAACTTCGCTGCAAAGGCAAAGGCGAATGGAACGTTTACGACGTCGTTTGCGTCGACGGCACGGTGAAACTGTCGATCAACGGAAAGTTCGTGAACTCGATTCGCGACTCCTCAATGAGGAAGGGTTACCTCTGCCTGGAATCCGAGGGATCGGAGATTCACTTTCGAAATATTCGAATCCTCGAACTTCCGCCGGGAATCACCACCGCTGAGCAGACCGCAAAAGTAATAGACCAGGAGTGATTCGGAAGTGATGCCACGTGCAAATCTGATGCACCTGTCGGGGCTGTGCGGCAAACTGCTATCATGATTTGTTCAGTTGCCACTCGATCTGCAGGACTGTCGGATGAGCTACCGCACCTTCAAGCGACTTCTGGGTGAAACAAACTTCGAGGTGAAGTGCCTCGTCCTGTTCGGGTTCGGGTTGAGTCTTCTTGCCGTGCTCACGCTTGCGCTTTACTGGTGGCAGACCTCGTCGCTGATTGAAAATCATTACCGGACGACGGCTCGGTTGCTCATCGCGCCGATGATTATGCAGCGACACCAGGACTGGCCCGCCAAGACTCAGTTGCGATTTGATCGAGCGGCCGCGAACGTCGGTGAACCAGACGTTGTTCCGTCCGAGACAGGCCCTGTTCCCGAAGAATCGCCGGATATACCGCCTCTGGAGGCACCTGCCGCTGGCAGCGCCGATGACAGCTTCTTCAGATTCTTTGTGAACTTCACAAAGAGCATCGAAAAGATCGCGGCGGAGCTGCAGCCCGAGCACCTGCGTGATTTCAAGTTCGACATGGTGCAGACGTCAAACGCCGGAGCCTTCAACCGACCCAGCGGCGACATGGACTACGCAGCTCTGAGTGCGGTGCGAGAGGGCGGCGACGAGTTTGTCTACATCGTCGAGGAACCGCCTGACCCGAAAGGCGGGGAAGACGCGACCGGCAAGTACCATTTCTATTCAGCCATCCGGGCGAAAAAGTCGTGCCTGGTCTGCCATCATCATCGACAGCGGCAAACGGAAAACGGGCCTGTCGCTCAGCAAGAAGGCGACCTGCTGGGGATGGCGAAAGTTTCTCTTCCGCTGGAGACGATCGAATCCGCGCGGCATCAGGCAAACGCGTTTGTCATCACGTCGGAGTTCATCAAAGTCGTTTTGGCGATCGTCGCGATTTACCTCGTCGTGCGGTACGTCATTACAAAGCCGGTGCTGCATCTCAAAAAAGTGTCGGACGCGATTGCTCACGGCAATCTCGACATGCGGGCCGACATCCGGACCGGCGACGAGTTTGAAGAACTCAGCCACGCGTTTAACCGGATGCTGCGTCACCTGGTCACCGTTCAGGATGAACTGCGCGAGGTCAACGCGGACCTCGATGGAAAGGTCGATGAGCTGGCTCAGGTCAACCTGAAGCTTTACGAAACCAACAATATGAAGAACGAGTTTCTGGCGACGATGAGCCACGAACTCCGCACGCCGCTCAACAGCATTCTCGGGTTCAGCGATGTGCTCTGCGCGGCCGACAATCTGGACGAACGTCAGAAACGCTACGCGTCCAACATCGCGACCAGTGGCAAGAGCCTCATGGCACTGATTAATGACGTCCTCGATCTGGCCAAGATCGAGAGCGGCAAGATGGACATTCACCCGGCGGAATTCACCGTCGAAGATCTGATCGAACGACACGCCGCCACGATGACGCCCATCGCCGAGCGGCGGAACATCGCGCTGTCGTCGTCCGTCGAGCCGAATCTGCCGAAGCTCTTTCAGGACCCCGGCAAGCTGCAGCAGATCCTCAACAACCTTCTGTCCAACGCGATCAAGTTCACACCCGAGGGCGGTCGCGTTCGCGTGTCCGCGGAAAAGCGGGATGAGAAAAACGTCGCCTTGATCGTCGAAGACAACGGCATCGGAATTCCGCTCGACGAGCAGGAACGCATCTTCGAAAAATTCCGCCAGGGCAAGGGAGTCCCCGGCCAGGAAGACGCCCTCACCCGCAAATACGAAGGCACGGGGCTCGGACTTTCGATCGTGAAAGAGCTCAGTCTGCTGCTGGACGGCGAGGTTTCGCTTGAGAGCGAATTCGGCAAAGGCAGCACATTTACGGTGGTTGTCCCGTTTGTTATGGACAAAATTGTGGCTGTCGATGAGACCGCGACAGCCCGGCTGGTGGGAGTCAACCGGTTTCGCACAGTTGATCTTCCTCAAACAACCGGTTCTGAGGCACAATCCGCGGATTCACCCGTGGACGAGACGGCAGGAGATGCGACTCAGGATCAACCGGACGGCGAGACGAAGTCTGAATCCGTTGCCAAAGCGCAGGACGCGTCCGGCGGCGGTGGTTCATCCTCGCCTGATGGAGAAGAATCAGTCACAGAGGTCAGGGCGACCTGACCTCAGAAGTTGCCACGGAATGGGCAGTCTTCGTCCGGCGAACGGTCGGGCGGGAAGCCGATGAGAAGGATCTCACATGGCGGAAAGAACCTGTGCTTCGGGCTTAAACTCAAGTGTTGCGGATCGGAAACTGCTCGAAGCGATTTCGACGCTTGTCGAGGAAGTCTCCGAATTGACGGCCGACAGGCCTCGCCTGGCCGCGGCCGTGCACGTCATTGCCGGCCACCTGTTTGAGCGGACGGCTCCGGAAGTGGGTTTGCAGGATGTGGGTTCGCAACCGGCCCCGAAATCCACGACGACGAAATCCACGGCGACGGACGAACCGAATCTGCCTCGCCTTGCTGTGCCCGGGAACTCGACGGTTCGTCGACCGCAGCTCAGCACTCACACCTGCGAGAATCCCAAACCCAGGTACTCGGACGTGACCGACGACGATCTGTCGGTGATGGTTGAACGCTGCCGTTTGAAGGCCGAGGGAACTTTGTGGGCTCTGGAACGGGAAGAGCGTCTTCGGGACGGCGCCGACTTTCACGAAGAAATCCGACCGGCCGACCACGAGATTATCCAGCGAGCCAAACAGATTCCGAACTGCTTCCTGTGGATGAATCAGCCGCGCGACGATATCTGGAAAAAGGCCGGCGACTTTGACCTCATCGCCGACTGCTTTGACGCGCTCGCCGAATCCCTGGCCGCGCTGGACATGTCGCTCGACGCGGGCACTCCCGAACAGTTTCTGGAAGCGGTCAACCTGACGGCAGAGGCCCAGTCCGGACTTCGCACTGCTGTCAGCCGGGTTGAGAATTATCCCGACAGCGACCAGCAGATGGCCTATCACTGGCTGCGAAACCGCGCCAGCCAGGACCGTTTTTACATTGCCCGATTCATGAAGATCAGCGACCCGGCCGAACCGAACAACGCGGAACAGACCATTGCCAAAGCCATGGCAATTCAGAACACGCTCACGAAAGCGAATTCTGATGGCAGCTCACCTCAGGAACACCGGGATGTCGCTTGAGGCAGCGGATCGTCGCTCGCTGTAGTCACTTCGTCGATTTGCATTCTCAGGATTTGTCCCGAACAGCTTCCCGTTTCTCTGGGAAGCGAGGCCCGTCTTGAACCGGGACGTTCCGAGGCAGCCTGCGTTCCGAGGCAGCCTGCGCGACGAGGCAGCCTGCGCGACGGGAAAACCGGAACTCCCGTGACGCTCAATCGGCGATGCCGTAGCGGATGATGCACCACAGCGCGGTGATGCCGTCTCGCCAGCCGATCTTTTTGCCCTGCTCGTAGGTGCGACCGTCGTAGCTGACGGACATTTCGTAGACCCGGTAATTCCGACGGGCGATGCGGCCGGTGATTTCCGGCTCGATGCCGAACCGCTTCTGCTTCAGCTTCGGAGCGATCTCGTCGATGACCTCACGGCGGAAGACTTTGTAGCAGGTCTCCATGTCGGTCAGGTTGAGATTCGTAAAGCAGTTGGAAAGAGTCGTCAGGAAGCGGTTGCCCAGGTAGTGCCAGTAGTAAAGCACGCGGTGAGGCTGATCGCCCAGGAAGCGGCTGCCGTAAACGACGTCGGCTTTGTTCTCGACAATCGGGTGCAGCAGCCGTGGGTACTCGGACGGGTTGTACTCCAGGTCGGCATCCTGGATGAGGACGATGTCTCCTCGCACGGCGGCGAAGCCGGTCTGCACAGCTCCGCCCTTGCCGGTGTTTTTCTCGTGGTAGATCACTGTGATCCGGTTGGGGATCCGGTCGAGGCTTTCGGTGCTGACCCGCTCCCGTTCACGCTCGTCATCTTCGAGCTTCTTGAGCACGTCACGCGTGCCGTCTTTGCTGCAGTCGTCGATCAGGATGATCTCTTTGCGAATCGGCACGGCGCGAACTTTATCGATCAGGTCAAGCAGCGTGTCCCGCTCGTTGTAAACCGGGATGACGACGGACAGAAGAATGTCAGCCGGAATCTCGTACAGACCCAGTTGCCGGCATGCGGCTTTGCCGAGGATCCTGCTGAGCGACTCGTACCACTCGCGCGAATGCGGTGCGGGTTCCTGCGTCTTGTCGTCAGGCTGTGTCACGGCAGCGTCCATCGAAGCAGGGTCCGGCTTTCAGACAATCTGGGAGAAGCCGTGCGGTGGCAGTGTAAAGCCGGGACCGGTCGGACTGAAGTCGCCAGTTTTGGCTCCCACAATATCGACCAGCCAGGGAGTCAGCCTCTGCCTTTGTGAGCGGTTACGGCAACATCCTGTGTCGATCGGGTTGTGCCGGCTGGGCCGAATAACCTGAGACACAACCTACGGCGAGCCGGGAGTAGTCGGGCCTCCGGCCCCTCCCGCACCAGGAGTCGTTGTCGGAGTTGTCGAATTGTCGGAGGGGGCTGCAGTCGGAGTGGGGTTCGAATCCTGGTAGTACTCGTAGCCGAAGTACCCGCCGACTCCCAGGGCGATCACGCCAATCACGACGGCGACGATCATCGGTGCCTTTGACGGGTCTTTTTCGAAATCGCGTTTGTCCTCGACGATGAGCGTTTTCCCTCTGCCTTCCTGATGAGCCACCGCCAGTCGCCTGGCCGCTCGTTTTTTTCGCTTCTTGGTTTCCTGAATCGGCTCGCCGCAGTGAGGACACTCGTCGCTCAATTCTCCGACGGGTTCTCCACATTCGATGCACTCTTCAACCGTGCCTCGGCCAAGCGACTCGCCGCGACGTTCCAGCGCAGCGAGCCGTCCGAAATCGAGGTTTGAGAGATCCGGTTCGCCCTCTTCCTCGGGGCGTCGGCGTGCCGCTTTCTTGCGGGCTGCCTTCTTTCGAGCTCCACCAGGCACGCTGATCGGCTTGCCACAGTCCGGGCACTTGATGCGACGTCCAGCCGCGTCGTCTTTTGCGTTGAGCACCTTGCCGCAGCTTCCACATTCGGCTTTGATCGGCATCGCTTGTAACTCCGGTATTTCGTCAGGAGCGGAATGCTGGCTCAACGCTGGGTGAGCCGTGCCTCATCCGGTCACTGGTGGGACTCGCTTCGCTCGGCCCACCCTGCAGCTGTTCGGTCCACCCGACATGTCTCGGCCCACCCTGCAGTTGTTCGGACACCTGCCGTTTATTCAGGCACGTCTTCCCGACACGGCCTCATAGTATACAGCGGAATTGGCGAGCGGTATCGTCCTGAGTCGCCTCGGAATGCTGATTGAGTCTGATCGGATTGCCTCAAACTGTCTCCTTATGAACTCCGTTTCCCGTGATTGAAGTCTCGCAACTGACAAAGCGATTTGAGGAACACGTCGCAGTCGACGCCGTTTCGTTTTCGATCCAGCCTGGCGAAATCACCGGGTACCTCGGCCCGAACGGAGCCGGCAAGTCGACGACCGTCCGCATGCTGACCGGCATGCTCCGTCCGGATTCCGGTCGAGTGTCCGTGTGCGGATTCGACATGGCCGACCAGCCGCTCGAAGTCAAACGACGCATCGGCTACGTGCCGGAGTCGGCCGAGATGTACCCGACTCTGACGGCGAACGAGTACCTGTCTCTCGTGTCCGAACTGCACGACCTGAACCGGGCTGCGGCACGGGAGCGGATTGGCGATCTCCTCGAAGCGTTTGGAATCGCCGCGGCGGCCAACCGGCAGATCGGGCAGCTTTCCAAAGGGATGCGGCAGAAAGTGCTGCTGACCAGCGCCCTCATTCATAACCCGAAAGTGCTGCTGCTGGACGAACCCCTCAACGGGCTCGACGTGAATTCCGTGCTGACGTTCCGGCGAATCCTCGAAGGCCTGGCCGGGCGAGGCACGACCATTCTGTACTGCTCGCACATTCTGGACGTGGTCGAGCGGCTTTGTCAGCGCGTCATCGTGATCGACGCCGGCAAAGTCATCGCCGACTCGCCGACCCGCGAGCTGGTTGAGCAGTCAAAGGAAGGAACCCTGGAGGCCGTTTTCCGCAGCCTCACCAAACACACGGAAGACGATCCGGAAGTCGGAGCCTTTCTGTCGGCTCTGGACGATCCCGGATCAACCCCGGCCGGCAATTCGTTGTTGCCCTGACTCTCGAATGTTCTGAAACGGAAAACTCAAACCAGGCGGAATGATGCGAGGCCTCGCCGACAAACTGCTGAGTCGACTCGGTGTTGAGCCGCGGCAGTTTTCTGCGCTGACAAGAGCCCTCATTCTGATGGACCTGCGCAGCCAGCACTTCGCGGCCTCGACCGGATCAAAAACGACGTTCGCCATCACGCCGTTGTTCTGGGTTGTCGGTCAGTGCCTGGCGATTTCCGCGATCGCCAGTCTGATTCTTTACCTGCGAGTCAGTGCGTTCGCTTTCGTCTTCGTCAATCTGTCCGTCTCGATGCTGATTCTGGCGACGACGGTTCTGGTGGAATTTCACGAGGTCGTTTTCAATCCGCACGACCTCGACGTGATCGGACCTCGTCCGGTCAGCCCTCGCACCTACACCGCGGCGAGGTTCGGCAACCTGATGTTTTACGTCGGGATGATGTTTACCGCGCTGAACCTGTTTCCGGTCATCGTGGGTGCCGGGCTGGACGACGCGGGCGCGTGGTTCGTGCCGGCTTACCTGACGGCCACCGTGTGCGGCAGCCTCTGTGCGGTCTGTGCCGTCGTGCTGGTCCTGGCGGCCGTCGGCCGGTCGCAACGGATTGAGGAGTGGAAGGCGATTCTTGCCTGGACGCAGATCGCCGTGTTCGCTGTCGCCGCTTACGGCGGGCAGTTGATGTTTCGAAATCAGGGCCACGCGACCGAGGTGTGGCTGGAGTTTCCGCCTGACTGGATCGAGTGGCTGCCGTCGGCCGCGCTCGCCCGCTTCGTCGATGCCGCGTGCGACCAGCCGTCGTCAACGTTGCTGCTTGTCGGAGCCGGCCTGCTGATCGGCACGGCGGTGCTGTGCGGAGCCACCGTCTGGCGAGTCTCGCAACTTTATCGAACGATGCAGCCGGTCCGGTCGTCGACTCGCGAACGAAAGAGGGCCCTGTCTGATATCGGCAGCCTCGGCTTCAGTCCGCTCGGCCGGAAGCTGATGACGCGTGAAGTCCGCATCGGTTTCTGGCTGACGACGCGAGCGATGCTCGACAACGCGTCGCACCGGATGCGGTGCCTGTACCCGCTCAACGTGGCCGTCGCGGTGGTCCTCGTCGGGTTCCTTTCGGGACAGTTTGAAAATCCGTTGCAGCCAAACGAGGCGTCCGTGATCGCCTTTCCGATTCTTTCTGTTTATGTGCTTGCGATGGCCGTTCCCGTCATCGTGCTGAACCTGAGCTTCTCCGAGTGGCATGGTTCTTCGTGGGTCCTGCGCAGCGCGCCGCTCGGCAACCCGTATGGCGTGTCGCTGGGAGCGGCACTGGTCGTGCAGATCCTGATCGCCACTCCGGCGTGCCTGGCACTGGGAGTCAGCATGGGACTGGCCTGGGGAGACCCGTTGTCCGCGCTGCTGCACGCGGGCTTGGCCTGGATCGGCTGCTGGCTGGCAGCGCTCGCAGCTTTACTGTTCGTCGTGCCCGATCTTCCGTTGAGCCAGCCGGCCGCGCGCGGAAGCAGTCTCGGCACAGCCGTCATTCCACTGGCCGGGATCTCCTGCGTCGCCTCGTTCGCTGGTGGACTGCATTTTCTGTTTGGTCGCTCCCCGATTTTCTGGGGACTGGCCTTTGTGTTGTGTGTTGTCTCGTCGTTCCTTGTCTCAAGCCAGGCCCGGCGGCGAATCAACCGCCTCTGCAAGGGTGCAGGATGAGAGGCCTCACACAAAGTCACGAAGGAACGTGTTCGAAATGACTTCCCGAAAGTGGCAAGGCCTTCCAGGCCGTGCTTCAACCAGGTTCCGCATGGGCAGGATGCCCATGCCACTTCGTCGCCCGAAGCGCCAGCGCGAGGGGAATAAGGAAGGCAGGAGAGCAGGAAAAACAGAACCCTGGATTTCAGATTTTGCTTTCTTCCTGATTCTACAGATGCTGTGTCTCGTGAGTTTTCGTGGCTGCGTGTGAGAAACCTCAAGAGAATCTCAATTCATCATGCCTGACGTCAAAACGATCCGTCGCAGACTGAAAACGGCCGAGGGGCAGTTGCTCCTGCTGGCTGCGACGTTTGTCGGTGCGCTGGTGATGGCGGCCGGAACTCTGGTCGCCAGGCCGTTTCTGTTTGAACCGTCCATTCGACATCGCGTCGTCGAGTTACCGGGCCCGCTCAAAGAAATCGGTGAGCAGGTTGCGTCCGGCGAACGGCCCGCAGACTCGATCAAAAAGCTCACTGTTACGCAGGTTGCCGGGCTTTACGGCGGGCTCATTAATGACTCGCTTGACGATGGTGAAAATCGTCTGGCTGAATCGCTCTTCAAGTTTCATTCAGAAGTTTTCATGGATAGACTTCGGACCACTGCTGCGGTTGGAGATCACGATCAGCGGCGACGAGCAGTGGAACTGCTCGGGTTGTCAACTGGCAGACTTTCAGGGAAGGGGAATCGGTCCCGCGCGACTGAGCTTTGTCGTCACTTTGTCGATCGAGCGAGGCGAACGGGCGACACGGAGCTCCGGCTGGTGTCTGAGGCTGTGCTGCGTCAACTAGAAGTAGAAGACCTCAAAGGAGATCCCGATGAGTGACGAAGAAGGTGGTGGTGGTGGTGGCATTGGCGGCATCGTGATTTTTGTTCTGATTTTTGGAGTGGGTAACTTCATCCTCTATCAGACGACCGGGATTGTCTTTATTCCGATTCGTCGTTGATTCCGCATGAACGAAGACACTTCGAACGGCCAGATCTGCTGGATCTGGCCGTTTCGTTTTTCTCCGCGGCTGAGAAGGCGACTCGATCGATATTCACGCCGACTGAGCGGATGGCTGGAGCATCCGGCGCGAGTCCTCGTAGCCTGCGTGCTGATCGGGCTGCTGCCGGTCAGCGCGGCCGCGCTGTGTCGACTGCCGATTGACCGCCCTCTCACCGCGTTCGCGCTCACGCCGCTTCTGATCGCTGCCGCGCGACGGGACTCGGTTGCACTCGGGCTGGGAATTCTTGCTGTGGCTTTCGTCGCTCACTGCGCAGCCATGATCAGCCTCACGGCGTTTGCTCCGCAGGCTCTCGGCGCGGTCTTTCCGGACGGAGCGGAATACTGGCAGCAAAGCCGCGACTGGATCGTCACGGGAAAAAACCCGGAGTACGAACTGAGCTCCTGGGTACCGGCTCATTTTCAGCTGGCTGCGGCCGGAGCTTTTTTGACGTACACGTCACTGGGTTTCGTCCTGATCTGGGAGGGACTCTTCCAGGTCGACCTGATGAACGTCTACGTCGGCAACCTGGTGACTCAATCGGAAAGCGTGCCGCTGGCTCTGGCACTCGGCTGGCATCCGTGGTCTGTATTGAGAGGGATCGGATTTCTGCTGATCGGTTACGAAATGTGCAGCCTGTCCCTGGAGCGGATGCTGGGCTTTCCACTGAGCACTCGCCGCCGCCGCACGATACGATGGTGCGTCGGCCTGGGATTTCTGCTCCTGGACGGCCTCGTGAAATATTTTCTGCTGGACACCATTCAGCAGATTCTGCACGACAATCTGATTCAGAATGTCCGTTGAGGAACCACATGTGACCAGGCGGGAGTCGGCCAATGAATTTTTCTAACTACACGGTGAGAGACCTCGTTTTTTATTCGGGACTGTTCGGCGGGATCATTGTCGTCTCGCAGTGGATGGCGGCTCAGTATCAGACGCCTCACATCATGAACGTGATTTGCGGCGGCGTCGCCGGGCTCGCGCTGGGAACGATGGCTCAGAAGACGTACGACAACATGAAGTCCGGCACGGGCAAGGACGATGACTTCCCGAAGTTCGACGATCAGAACAGGTGATCGTGAATGAGGGACGCCAAAGGACCTTCCGCCACGGAGCCCGCCGCGCCGTCGCGCGTGACGATCGGGCGAGTCCTCAAGTGGGCGCTTTTCCTGATCGTATTCGCGTTCGTTGGCCAGAAGGCGAATGAGCTCTGGCAGGCCGACGACTTGTCCGCGTCCGAGATCGAAGTGGAGTGGCTTATGTGGGCAGCGGCCAGCTACATCGTCGGCTGGCTGCCGTCGGTCTGGTTCTGGCGGCGGATGATGATCGAGCTTGGGGATTCGCCAGGTTTTCTGCCGACGACACGCGCTTACTTTTACGGCCATCTGGGAAAGTACGTACCTGGGAAAGCGCTGTCTCTGGTGGTCCGTTCCTCCGTCCTGAAGTCAGAAGGAGTTCCGATCGCCCGCAGCGCGATCACCGCGACGATCGAGACGCTCGGAGTGATGGGCATCGGTCTGGCCGTGTGGCTCGCACTCGCCCCCGTCACGTTGCCGGACGAAATGTGGCAGAGCTTTCCCGGCTGGCTGCAGGTTCTGCGCGAGCCATGGTGGATTGCCCCGTCGATCGTGGCCGCAGCAGTCGTCGTCGCGATTCCGCTGTCCTCGAAACTGCTCTCGCTCGTCGCCTGGAAACTGACGCCTGGCACGTTCCGCAACGAGGCCATTCAGAGTGAGAGTTCCTCCGGACCGCAGCCGATCCGGATCTCGAAGAAGCTGCTGCTGGCCGGTTCCGCGGCCTTCCTGGCGACGTGGGCACTGCACGGTCTGAGTCTGGGCCTGACCTTAAAAGCCATCCATGGTCAGTTCTGGCAGCCGACCCTCTGGCCGCTCTGGAGCTGTGCCGTCGCCGGTGCAACGTCCGTTGGCTTCTTCGCTCTGTTCGCGCCGGGCGGCTTGGGAATTCGCGAGGGTCTACTCATCGCAACTCTTCAGAGCACCTACGGCGGTCGAGCCGCCGTCGCAGCGGCTGCACTTTATCGCGTCGTCTGTTTCGCCTCCGAGCTGTTTGCCGCCGGCGTTCTGTATCTCGGTTCGAAGCCTCTCCGCCCATCAGAAGATGTGCCGGACTCCGCCGGGTCAGACTCGGCCTGAGGTAGCCCGCATCTGCGTGTCGTTGGCAACCTCTGACTGTGACATCACTTACGCTCGTCAGGCTGGTCTTATTGCTTGCTGGCAGGAGCGTCCCGCCGCCGCTATTATCCCGCCGCGCCTCGTGCTCACGCGACGCCGCAGAGACGCCCACACCGTGACGCTCCGTCGCTGCGGCCAATCCCGCTGGATTTCCTGAGTCGTCTCTCTGAATACAGTTCCGACGACATTTCTTACTCGGATCGACCCATGAAAATTCACGAATACCAGGCCAAAGGTCTGCTGAAACAGGCTGGCGTTCCCGTGCCGCGAGGCATCGTCGCCAGGACGGCTGATGAGGCCGCCGCCGCGTTTGATGAGCTCGGCGGAAGCCTCGCCGTCGTCAAGTCGCAGATTCATGCGGGCGGGCGAGGCAAGGGCCGCTTCAAGGAGCACCCGGATCAGCCCGGCGTCGTGCTCGTCCGGTCGGCGGCCGAAGCTCGCGAGAACGCCGAACGAATGCTCGGCAGCACGCTCGTCACGATTCAAACCGGCGAAGACGGCAAGCAGGTCAACACGCTGCTGGTCGAGGAAGGCCTCGACATCGCCCGCGAGCTGTACCTTGGCATCGTCGTCGATCGTGGCGAGGGCGGGGCCGTCATGATGATGTCCTCGGAAGGCGGCACGGAGATCGAAATTGTCGCTCACGAGTCACCCGAGAAAATCTTCAAACAACCCATCGACGGCGGATACGGACTGCAGCCGGCACAGGCCCGCAGCCTCGCGCAGCGGTTGGAGCTCGACCCGGCCGCGTGGCGAAGCGCCGAGAGTTTCCTGCCGACCTTCGCCCGCTTCTTCACACAGAACGACTGCTCGATGGCGGAAATCAACCCGCTCATCGTGACGGCCGACGGACAGCTCGTCGCGCTGGATGCGAAAGTCGGCTTCGACGACAACGCCATGTTCCGACACAAGAACTTTGCTGAGCTGCGTGACCTCTCGGAAGAAGAGCCGGCCGAAGTGCGAGCCGCCGACGCCGGGCTGAGCTACGTCAAACTCGACGGCAACATCGGGTGCCTGGTCAACGGAGCTGGCCTCGCCATGAGCACGATGGACCTCATCAAGCACCACGGCGGCGAACCGGCGAACTTCCTGGACGTTGGCGGCGGAGCCAACGTCGATCAGGTGACCGAGGCGTTTCGAATCATCCTGTCCGACGAAAACGTGAAGGCCGTTCTGGTCAACATTTTCGGCGGCATCATGAAGTGCGACGTCATTGTCGAGGCACTTCTTTCCGCCTACGACAACATCGGATTCACCGTGCCGCTGGTCGTTCGACTCGAAGGAACAAACGTCGAAAAGGCCCGCGAAATGCTGAACTCCAGCGGCCGGGACATCATCACCGCGACCGACCTGACAGACGCCGCTCAAAAAGTCGTGGGCTCAATCAGCGCCTGATCTGGCCGAGCAAGTCGACTCTCCAAACCAACCCACCTCGAATTCTCGAATCTCCTCATGAGCATCCTTGTTACCAAAGAGACCCGGGTCATCTGCCAGGGCATCACGGGAAAAACCGGCCTGTTCCACTCGCAGAAATGCCGCGAGTACGCGAAGGAGTGCCAGCCGGACGTCGACGTTTTTGTCGGCGGAGTGACCCCCGGCAAAGGCGGCCAGACGGTCGACGACTTCCCGGTGTTCAACTCCGTGGCCGAGTCGATCGCAAAAACCGGCGCGAACGCGACGATGATTTTTGTCCCGCCACCGTTCTGTGCGGACGCGATCATCGAAGCGGCCGATGCCGGCATCAAGCTGATCATTGCGATCACCGAAGGCGTCCCGACGCTCGACATGGTCCGCGTCATGCACTTCCTGGCGAAGACCGATTCGCGACTGGTCGGCCCGAACTGCCCCGGAGTCATCACCCCGGGCGTCGCCAAGATCGGCATCATGCCCGGTTACATCCACACGCCAGGCACCTGTGGTCTGATCTCCAAGAGCGGCACGCTGACCTACGAAGCCGCGTGGCAGCTGGGCAATGTGGGCCTCGGCCAGTCGACCGCGTTCGGCATCGGCGGCGACCCGATTATTGGCACCGATTTCATCGACCTGCTCGAGATGTTCGAAAACGATCCGGGCACCGAGTCGATTCTCATGATCGGCGAAATCGGCGGAAACGCAGAAGTCCTCGCCGCCGAGTACATCCGTGACCACGTGACAAAACCCGTCGCCGGCTTCATCGCCGGGCAGACTGCGCCTCCGGGAAAACGCATGGGCCATGCCGGTGCCATCATCTCCGGCGGAAGCGGAACCGCAGCTGAGAAAATCGAGGCCCTCGAAGCCGCCGGAGTCTCCGTCGCCAAAAGCCCGGCCGACATGGGCAAAGCCGTCCTGGAAGCCATCGCCAAGGCGTAGGCCGATTTCTCCGAAATCGGCCTGTCTGACGTCGTCCATGCTCAACGGACTTCGAACGACAAACGGTGTGGAGCACCGCAAACAAGCGGATTTCAGAAAAATCCGCCTACGTAAGGGACATCGATGTGGAACGAACTCCGTTCAAAGTCGGCTGCCGTCGAGCCCTCAAACTGCTCTGCCCCAACTGCGGCGGCGACTGCCTCTTCCGCTCGTTCACGCGAATGAATGAAAAGTGCTCGTCCTGCGGCCTGAAGTACGAGCGCGAGCCCGGCTACTTCCTGGGAGCCACCTACGTCAGCTACGGCTGGACCTCAGTCACCATGACGGCGGCCTACCTGATCCTGCACATCGCCCTGGACTACCCGAACCAGTACGTCCTGCCCCCGCTGATCACCTACGTGGTCCTCTTCCCAATCTTCTTCCACCGCTACGCCAGGGCACTGTGGCTGGCGTTTGATTGCTTTTTCGACCACTCCGAGCTCGATAATTCGCGGCCTGACGACGATTGCCCGCCGTCAGCGGGCGAGCCGCCGATAACTGGAAACCCGAATTGACCTCGTTTCTGGATTTCTGATATCATCCGCCGCTCGTGGCGCGACGACGGCGTTGCGGGTTGCCGGAAGTTGTTTGCTGCAGGCACTTTGCTGAGCGGATGGACGGCGGAGCCGTCTGGGAGATTTGCTCAGAACAAATGCGTCAGGGAAGACGCGAATCGTCGTGACACCAGGGAGGGAACGCTTGAGCTCTTCGACGAACAGCCAGAGGCTGCGCGTACTTTTTGTCGATGACGAGGCAATGATTCGCGAAGTCATGCGGATCGAACTGCCTCGCATGGGACACGAAGTGACGGTCTGCGACGGGGGTGAGGCGGCGATCAAAGCGATCGATGCCGGCTCGTTCGACGCGGCGATCGTTGACCTCAAGATGCCCGGAATTGACGGCTGGCAGGTCGTGGATCACCTGCGAAAAGTCTCGCCCGAAACGCAGGTCATTATTCATACGGCTCACGGCAGTATGGATGAAGCCATCCAGGCGCTGCGGCGGGGAGCCAATGACTTCCTGCAAAAACCCTGCAAACTGGTTGACATTGCGACCGTCCTGTCGCGGGTCGCCGAAAAACGCACACTCACCAATCGGACGATCGCCCTGGAGAAGCGGCTGCAGGCCGTCGAGGGATCCCCGCAGCTCATCGGTGAGACCGCACCGATGCAGCGTGTCAAAAAACTGATCGACAAGATCGCACCCACGGAGTCGAGCGTTCTGATCCTGGGCGAAACCGGGACCGGCAAAGAACTCGCCGCGCGGCGAATTCATGAAGCCAGCAAACGATCCTCGATGCCGTTTGTCGCCGTCAACTGCGGTGCGCTGCCCGAGCAACTTGTCGAGAGCGAGCTGTTCGGTCATCGCAAAGGCGCGTTCACCGGGGCGGATTCGCATCGCAAGGGGCTCATCGAGGTCGCCGACGGCGGGACACTGTTCCTCGACGAACTCGGCGAGCTGGACCGCAACACGCAGGTCAAGCTGCTGCGATTTCTGGAGTCCGGCGAGGTTCGACGGATCGGCGAGAACGAGTCATTCCATGTCGACGTCCGGATTGTCTGTGCGACGAACCGTCCTCTCCAGGAAATGGTCGACGACGGCTCGTTCCGCGAAGACCTCTACTTTCGCGTCAACACGTTTGAGATTCGACTGCCGTCGCTCCGCGAACGGACCGGCGATATCGAGCCTCTGGCAAAACACCTCATTGAGCGACTGCATCGCACTCGCAAGGTGGAGCGGGCATCAATCGCAGCCGATGCGATTTCTGTTCTGCAGAGCCATCCCTGGAAGGGAAATGTTCGCGAGCTGGCCAACACGATCGAGTACGCCCTCACGCTGTGTGATGGGAAATCGATTACGGCGGCCGACCTGCCGGACAGTCTGGGAGGGACGGTTCCAATTCCGGTCGCGGGTTCAAGCGACGACATCTGGTCGGCTGACGCGCCACAGACTTTGCGCGATATCGAGATGAAGGTGATCTACCGCGTCCTCGATAAACACCGCGGCGACAAACCACGGGCGGCCTCAGAGCTCGGCATCGCCCTCAAGACGCTTTACAACAAGCTCAACCAGTACGAAGCCCAGTCGGCCGCCTCGTAGCGCATCGACGTTTCGAAACGGCTCCTGCATTGACTGGCGAGGCGTTTGCCCGGCGCGGAACGGACTCGCGCGAGGGATCTCACTGCTTCCCTGGCAGAATTGCATTCCGAAGAGCCTCGTCCCGCTGAAGCAAACTATGCTGGAGATGCACTGGCTGGCTTCGCCAATTCGACTCCAGCTTGAACAGCGTGCGCTTCGGCGTCCGTTGTCTGCCGCAGCGACGCGGGGACCATGACAGGCAGTTCCAGCGTCCTGCGGCTTTTTTGTGCGCGGCAGCTTTGTCCGGACAGCCCGTTGAAAAGTAGCGGCACGGCGGAAGCTGTCCGGACCGGGTGTGTGTCTCCATGCAAAACCGGGCGGCTTGCGCCGCTCCGCTACATGGGTCCGACTTTTTCAACGGGGCTGCTAACCGGGGGGAGTCGCCATCAGGTCTGCGACTTTGAGTTCGTCCCGGACAGTACGCCTCGAATGCTCAAGGCGAACGGACGTGTCGGATCGAAGCAACCAGGCGAGTCTTGTGTAGGGGTCGTCAGGCTTCGCGAGAACCGGCAATTCGTAAACTTCACCGTCCGCTTCCTTGAGGCTTTGCCGCCCGGCGTGGTATCCACCTTGCCGCGTCTGCAGCACCCAACCGGTGTCGATCGCCGTCGTTGCGGCCAGGTCGACATCGATCAGTCCGGTCGCTCCGGATTCGAATTCAACCAGCATCGTGGATGCCGTCATTTCGCTGCCGCGAACCGTTGAGTGAATTCGCGATACCGGTTCTTCGATAAGCTGCAGCAGTTGCGCGAGTCGTTGCCGAATGACGGAAATTGCGGTGCGAGTCGTCAGGTCTTTCTGGACCGAGGAATTCACCGATTCCCGGGAGCTCATTCCCGACGCGAGACCGTGCTGAATGAGTCGCGCGGAACGGACTGCTCCGGTCGCCTCTGAGGCGGCAACACTTTTTGCGGCGAGAAAGTCCGGCTCGCTCAACTCGGGCTGCCAGATGCCACAGAAGAGTTCTTTCTCGATCGCAAGCTGCAGGCACGCCTCAAGCGATTCCCGCTCGCGAGCCTCGATGCCGGCCTCGATCAGGACGCTCGTGCCGTGGGAAAGAAACTCGCGAGCGGTTTGAATTCGAATCTCAGGCAATGTCGCGATGATGGCCAGATCGATTTGCACTTCAACAAGCTCCGCCATCGAGAGCTGCTGACAGCCGCCGAGGCCCGCGACGTTTCGCGGCTCATGTCCGGCCGCAGCGACCGGAGTGAACTCTCGGCGCAGTGCGAGTGATTCAAGATGGAACAACCCTTCGCGAGTCAGTCCCGCGACGCCCACTCGCAGCGGACTGACGGATGTATCGGGCGGCGATGATTCTGGATGGTTTACCACAGCGGAAACTCGGTCAGGAGATTGCTGGTTTGACTTGCGAGTAACGGCCACGCCGGACAGCGATGTTGACTGTCGGACATTTATTCTCGCTCACGCTTCAAGGTCGTTCTTAGAAAAGCCAGAGTTCAGATCCGGCATGATCCAGCACGGGTTGCGGAGTCTCAAGGCGCTTTCCCCGTCGAATAATTTCTGCCGCTTTGCGTTTCCAGACTCGCATGCCGACGACAGCCGAGCATTTTTCCGCGCGGGCTGAGTCATCGAGAGCTGACAGATAATTCGTCCACGCGGCTGCCCGGATGCCTCGGCGAAAATGGATTGGGTCGAGCCCGTACCACTCGGGCTGAGGTTGAAGCGTCGCCAGATTTCGCGCCGATGCCAGTTCCTCGATTCGACCGTTGAGCTCTTCAGAAAAACGCAACGCATCCTCAAACGTCAGTCGCGATTCGGGAAACAGAACTCGACGGAAGAAGTGAAATCGCCATCGAGACAGACGTCGCAGCGATTGGAAAGGCAGCATCGTCACGGCCGGCTGGCATCCGAGTTCGAGAAGCCGGTCGGCACATTCGCTCACCCAGCCAGCGATCGTTTCCGGATTTGCACCGTAAAGCAGGTCGTTACCGACGTCGGTGATGAGTGCCGACATCGGCCGCGCAGCCGGCAACTCGGGCAGCGTTTTCCAGAGGCCGCATTCGAGAAGACTCGGCAGCGTTCGCCCCATCACGGTATTTGGAATGCCGTAGCTGCGGCCGTGTCCGGCGGCGACGAGCAGTCGCGTTGGCTGATCGGCTGTGAGACCTCGCCAGATGTCCGGCAGATTGAAGGTGACATTGCTCGCTCCGATCAGGATCAGTGTTCGGCTCGGCGTTGTGGGAGCGTTGGGCACAGGCATTAGTCGTCAGATGGGTCGTTGTTTTCCGGCCGACCCTCGATATAGAACCAGTTGTGGATCGGTTCGAGGATGGCGAGGACCTCACTGAGCAGTCCTTCGTCAAGCGGTTTTTCCGACCAGTCGACCCACTGACTGACTCGACCAGGATTCGCTGAACCAGTGACGCAGGTGGTCATGTCGGTGTTGGCGAGGGAAAACTGCAGCGCGAGCTGTGCAATGTCGACGCCTTTTGACCAGCAGTGATCGGCGGCTTCCTTCGCGACCGCGCGCACTTCGTCCGTCGCTTTGTGCCACGGCGGAAGCGGAGCCCGAGTCAGAAGCCGTGCGGAGAACGGGGCGGCATTCATGATGCCGACGCCTTTCTCTTTCAGAAACGGAACCAGGTCGGCAAACATCGTGTTTTGAAGGGTGTAGTGGTTGTACGAGAGCACGACGTCCAGGTGCTCTTCGGCGAGGATCGTTTTGAAGATGTGCATCGGGTAACCACTCATCCCGATGAAGCGAACCTTGCCTGACTCTTTGAGTCTGCGAAGCGCGGGGATCGTCTCGTCGAGGATTTGCTGGAGGTCAACGTACTCAACATCGTGCATCAGCATGATGTCAAAATGTTCGACACCAAGCCGATGGAGGCTCACGTCAACGCTTTCGACGACGCGCTTCGCTGAAAAATCAAAATGGTTTGCGTCGTAGCGGCCGAGCTTGGTGCCCAGGTAGTAGCTGTCTCGCGGGATGTCACGCAGAGCCGGGCCGAGCAGCACTTCCGACATGCCTCGACCGTAGTACGGCGAGGTGTCGATAAAGTTCATGCCGCGGTCGAGCGCCACCTGAACGGACCGCATCGCCTCGTTGATATCGACCTGCCGAAACTCGGCCCCGAGTGACGAGGCTCCGAAACTCAAAGCGGACAGTTCCAGTCCTGTGTTGCCCAACGCGCGAAATTCCATCGTCAAACCTCATGTGGAGCCGGATTTCCGACCGTCAGTATAAGTAACCCAAGGCGCGAGTTTTGATGTGGCGCGTTTTGAGCCCCGAAGCGACGCCATGCGATCGCCTTGTATCTTCCGATTGCCGTTGGGTGAAGCGCGTGGCCACACCGATGAAATGACTCGTCGTCAGCATCGCACAATAGACTCCGACGGTTATTGAAAACCCTCGCCATCCGTCAACAAACAGCAAGATAAACGCTGTCAACCCAGGGGAGTTGCACCCCGATCCAGGTGCGAGACTTGAGTACACACGATCGTTGATTTCTGCGAGAGTCTTTAGCAAAAGGCTCCCTCTCCAATACCGCCCGAACTCAGCCCTGCAGCTTGTCGAGAATCATCTGCCGCACGTCTTTCGCGTCGGCACCTTTCAGCTCGCGCATGACCTGCCCGATCAGCGGGCCGACCGCCTGCATCCTGCCGTTTCGAACGTCCTCAGCGACGGCAGCGTTTCGGTCGAGGACTGCCTGGATCACCGCGTCGATTTTACCGGTGTCCTGTTCCTTGCCGAGACC
Organism: Planctomycetota bacterium; assembly: GCA_027623235.1. GTDB lineage: Bacteria > Planctomycetota > Planctomycetia > Planctomycetales > Planctomycetaceae > JAQBVJ01. The sequence goes on along the minus strand of JAQBVJ010000012.1, from coordinate 30,534 downwards.
TTTGTCGGCGATGATCGCGTCGATTCGTTCGGCGCTGATTCTGGTTCCATCGCCCGCATCCGAAAGAAGAGTGGCAAAAACCTCGCGGCCACTTTTGATCGTGAGTTCGCCGTCGACAACTTTCTTCAGCACGGCTCCCAGGACCGGGGCCGAGACGGGAAACTCACCGATCTCGAGTTTGCGTTCGTTGAGTTCCCGCTGGACGTCCTGAGTCACCCAGTTCGCGGCCTGTTTCCCGTCGCCGCAGGTCACGCAGACCTCATCAAAATACGAAGCGAACTCAGCCCCCTGGTCGACGATCACTCCTGCGTCGTACGGAGTCAGTCCGAGCTCGCTGACGTAGCGAGTTCGCCTGACGCCAGGAAGTTCGCAGATCGTTGATCGAATTTCGTCGACTTCTTCCTGAGTGATCGTCACCGGACAAAGGTCGGGATCCGGGAAGTAGCGGTAGTCGGCCGCCTCTTCCTTGCCGCGCTGCTCGAACGTCGCGTTTCGGTTGGCGTCCCAGCCGACGGTTGTTTTCGGGACTTCGCCCATCCGCCTGGGGTCGGTCTGCCAGGCTTTGACCTGTTTTTTCAGTTCGTGCTCGATCGCTGCTTCGACGCCGCGGAAGCTGTTGAGGTTTTTGATTTCGACGATTGGAGTCGGAATCGTCTCGCCGTTTTCCTCAACATGCAGATTGACGTTCGCGTCGCAGCGGAGGCTGCCTTCCTGCATCTCGCAGTCGGACACGGCGAGGTACCTCAGCATCAGCCGCAGGTCTTCCAGGAAGATGCGTGCTTCTTCGGCCGAGCGGATGTCCGGCTGCGTGACGATTTCCAGCAGCGGAGTGCCCGTCCGGTTGAGGTCCACGCGGCTGTCGGCACCTCGCCCGCTTTCGTCGTGAATGTTCTTGCCGGCGTCTTCTTCCAGATGAGCCCGGATGAGGCGAACTCGTCGAGTCTCGCCCGTCGACGGCACTTCGATGTCGACCCAGCCGTCCGCACTGAACGGGAGATCGAACTGGCTGATCTGATACGCCTTCGGCAGGTCCGGGTAGTAGTACTGCTTGCGGTCCCACTTGGTGAAGCTGGCGATGTCGCAATTGAGGGCCAGCCCCGTCTTGACGGAGAGCTGAAACGCCTTGCGGTTCATGACCGGCAACGATCCCGGCAGTCCGAGACACACCGGACAGGTCTGCACGTTGGGATTGTCCGGGTTAAAAAGATTCGCGCAGCCACAGAAGATCTTGCTCTTCGTGAGCAACTGCACGTGAACTTCGAGTCCGATAATCGTTGTGTAGTCCATGTCGCACTCGCAGATTCAGTGGGCGAGCCTTCGAGGCTTCGCGTCAGCTTCAGAACTGAGGAACTTTGGTGTGGAAGTCCGTTTCCCGCTCAAACATCCGGGCGGCTCGCAGCAGCTTTTCTTCCTCAAACGGAGCTGCCAGTAACTGCAGCCCAATCGGGAGCCCTGCTGGGCTGAAGCCTGCCGGAACGGAAATGCCAGGGATGCCCGCCAGGTTCGCCGAGATCGTGTAGACATCGGCGAGGTACATCTGCAGCGGATCGTCGACCAGTTCGCCGATTTTGAACGCGGGTGTGGGACAGGTCGGGCCGGCAATCACGTCGACGTTTTTGAAGGCCGCGTCAAAATCGTTGCGGATCAGCCGCCGCACTTTAAGAGCTTTCAGGTAGTACTGATCGCTGTAGCCCTCGGACAAAGCATAAACGCCGAGCATGATCCGCCGTTTGACCTCATCGCCGAACCCTTCGGCCCGGCTGGCGGCGTACATGTCGACCATGTTTTCGAATTCGCTCGCCCGGTGGCCGTAGTGGACGCCGTCGTACCGGGCGAGATTACTGGACGCTTCCGAGCTGGCGATGAGGTAGTAAACCGCCACGCCATATTTCGAATGGGGGAGCGCGACATCGACGATCTCAGCCCCGAGTGATCGGTAAACCTCAATCGCCGCGCGGATCGACGATGCGACTTCTTCGTCAATCCCTTCTGCAAAATGTTCCTGCACGACGCCGACTCGCAGCCCCTCCAATGGCTGTTCGACAGACCTGGAATATTCGGGCACGGGTCGGTTGACGCTCGTCGAATCCCGTTCATCGTGACCCGCGAGAACTTCCAGCAGCGAGGCCGCTCCGGTGACGTCGGTTGCGAATGGTCCAATCTGGTCGAGCGAACTGGCGAACGCGACCAGCCCGTACCGCGACACGCGACCGTACGTTGGCTTCATCCCGACGACGCCGCAGAACGAAGCCGGTTGTCGGATCGAGCCGCCGGTGTCGCTGCCAACGGAAAGCGGAGTCAGCCGCGCGGCAACGCTCGCTGCGGAACCGCCACTCGAACCGCCTGGCGTCCGTTGCAGATCCCACGGGTTTCTTGTCTTGCCGAGCGCGGAATTTTCCGTCGACGAACCCATCGCGTATTCATCGAGGTTTGTTTTGCCGACCAGCACCGCATCGGCCGCCTTGAGCCGCGTCACAATGTGCGCGTCGTACGGTGGGACAAAGTTTTCGAGCATGCGGCTGGCGCAGGTCGTCTTCGTACCGGCCGTGCAGATGTTGTCCTTCAGCGCGACCGGAATTCCTGCAAGCGTTCCGAGCTGTTCTCCGCTTTGTCGCCTGGCGTCAACGGCCGCTGCCTGGCTCAGTGCCGACTCGCCGCAGACGGTCAGAAAAGCTCCGACGCTTTCTTCCCGGCGGGAAATCGCATCAAGGTAACTCTGCGTCAGCTCGACGGCGGAAAACGTTCCGGCCTGCAGTCCGCTTTGAAGTTCGGCGGTGGTGAGTTCCGAAATGCTCATTTCAGGCATTCTCAAGAATCTGCGGAACGAGAAAGTATTTGCCGTCCGACTTCGGTGCGTTGTCAAGAGCGGCTTCGCGCGGGAGTGATTCTCGAACGGCGTCTTCCCGGAAGATATTCGCCACATCGGCCACGTGAGCCATCGGCTCGACATTCGAAACGTCGACTTCGTCGAGCACCGTGACGTAGCTGATGACCTGGCTGAGCTTGTCGGCCATCTCAGAAATTTCTTCCTCGGTCAACTTGAGCCGCGCGAGGCCGGCGACTTTTTCGACGTCTTCACGAGTGAGCATGACTCATCCTGATGATTGGGCATTCGCTTTTCGCGACTTCGTCAGGCAGAGCCTGACCTACGAAAAAACCCCGACCGCTCAGGCAGCCGGGGTGTTTTTTCAATCTGATAACCAGCTTCGAGCAGTCGAGTCCGGGTCAATTCTTCTCGGCAATCGTAAACGGAGCCCGCACGACCGCTTTGGCGACTCGCTCTGAGCGGATGCACTGCGTGCAGACTCGCTGCTGCTTCACACCTTCCGCCGTCTGAACGCGGATGCTTTGCAGGTTCGGGTAGTATCGACGCAGAGTGATGCCGGTCGTCTTGCGACCGTTGCCACCAAGGTACTTCGGTTTACCGCGTTGGCAAAGTTTGTTTCCCTTGCCAGATCCCTTGCCACAGACTGAACACTTACGAGACATTTTCAAATTCCTGACTGATTCAATTCCTGAGCGGTACTGCCCGGCGGGGAGTCTGAAACGACCAGCCTGTTCGCCGCGGCACGGAATTTCACGTGGAAAGAAGCGAGGGAGTATAGCCAAACCAAATCCGACTTCAAGTTGCGGCAACTCACCGCGGTTGATAGTCAGCAGGATTGGGACTTGCTATTCTCCCCGGTTCAAATCTGACCGGGGTACCGGATGATTCCCCGCAAACTGTGTCATAGACAGTGGATGAGACGAACTGATGGCAAAAAGCCGCCTCCAGATGCGCCGCGAGGTCGAAGCCGCGGGCGAAGCCGAACCAACTTCTAAGGCGAAAGCCACGAAGAAGAAGGCTACTCGAAAAGCAGCCGCACCACGTAAAACACGGGAGAAAGCTCCCGAGCGGAAACGCGCGGTCTGGGTCCTCTACAGCAGCAGCCTGAAAGAGGAAGGCCGATTCGCCTACGATCAGAAGAAAGCGGCCGAGGACCGGCTCGAAGTTCTGCTGGCTCGCGGCAAGAGGATCTACTTCATGCAGCTCGTGAAGGAATTGATCACGGGCAGTGGACCGATCGGGTCCGATTCCGAAGAGGAGACCGAAGTTCCGGCTGCCGCTGGCGATGGCGACCTTGACGATGACGCCAGGCCCACCGCTGAAGCGAGCACCGCCGACGCCGACTTCGACGCTGATGTCGAGGAAGACGATGATGACGATGACGAGTCGGAAACGGACGATGACGACGATGACGACGACGAGTAGCCATCGTTGAAAACAGAAGACAAAAGCCCGGCACCTTGAAATGCCGGGCTTTTCTTTTGGATGCTGGATTTCTGAATTCGACAGAAGTTTCAGGTCAACGCGCCTTTGGGAATTCGACATGGCTTACCGTATCCAGCGAATTGAATTGTTCATCCGCGAAACTCTTCCGGGCCGCATGGCGTTTTCGCTCGGCAAGCAGGGCAGCGTCGATGTACAGGAAGGCCTGGTCAGTCCGCTTGGGCATGTGCGGATGATCGTGAGCGAATCGGACGGCAACGAAACATTCGGGTGCGCGGCGGATCGGCTCTCCGTAAGGTGGCTCGACAAACGCCCCGGACGATCGCTCGACCTGAAGCGGCGGGAACTCGTGTGGTTGATCGAGCAGGCCCGCGAAATCTACCTGGCGGCGGGCGAGTTCGAATCGCCGTTTGAGCTCTGGCAGAAGTGCCATCCGAAAATCATGAAGCTCGGCCGGGATGCAAACCAGGAGTCGCTGACGTCGTCGTTCGCGTCAGCCCTCTTTGAGCGAGCCGTCGTCGACGCCGTCTGCCGACTTCAGGATCTTCCGGTCTTCCTCGCTGTGAAAATGGGGCGGATCGGCTTCAAGCCGGCGGCGATTCACCCCGAAGTTGCGAAACTGGACTGGGAAAAATCTCTGCCACGTTACCCGCGAGCCGAATTTTCAATCCGCCACACCGTCGGAGGCCTCGATCCGATTTCGAAGGACGACCTGCCGGCGGACAAACGAGTCAACGATGGCCTGCCGGAAACTCTTGAGGAGTACATCCAGGAGGACGGCATTCGATTTTTCAAAGTCAAAGTGTCCGGCAACGTGGACGCCGACCTCGCGCGGATGGCGAAAGTCTGGAGTGTCGTCTCGAGAGCGCTGGAACCAGTCATCACGCTCGACGCGAACGAGGCTTACGAAGACCTGGGTGCGTTCGCCGAATTTGTCCGGCGATTCGAGGCCGAACAGACAGGATGCTTCCAGCATGTTGAGTATATCGAGCAGCCGTTGCCTCGTGCGTTGACGCTCGACCCGAAAACCACGAAACAGATTCGCGCGATCAGCGAGTCCAAACGGCTGCTGATTGATGAAGCGGACGGAAATGTCGACGCGTTTCGGCGGGCGCTCGATATTGGCTACCTGGGAACCTCGCATAAAAACTGCAAAGGATTCTTCAAGTCGCTCGCCAACCACGCGCTGATGATTCACCGCTCGCTGGACGGTCACGACACGTTTCTCAGTGGCGAGGATTTACAGAACCTGCCGATCGTGCCGCTGCAGCAGGACTTCGCAACGCTTGGCATCCTCGGCCTGGAACACTGCGAGCGGAACGGCCACCACTACAACTTCGGCCTGCAACTGCTGTCTGAGAAAGACAAGGCCCGCGCGGTGAAGCGACACCCCGACCTCTATGTGAAACGCGGCGACGAGTGGTTTCTGAACATCGTCGACGGTGCTGTCGAGTGCCACTCCATCCACGGACCCGGCTTCGGGATCCAGGACGAACCTGACTGGCCCTCCATGATGCCGATGAGCCAATGGGTCAAGTTGAGACACCCGGCGGCGTAGGGCATCTGCCCGTCTAAACGATTCGGAACGCTTCCTTCTGAAGCGATTCCGCCAGAAAGGTGACAACTTTCGGCGCGACGGTGTTGAAGTAGTCCCAGCCGTGCCCGCCCGCCGAGGTCTCGAAGTCAGACTCAAACAGAATACCCGATGAGGACATCTTTCCGGCCAGGCGGTCGACTCCCTCGAACCAGTCCCCGTCGGCCGGATCGCACAGCAGCAACTGGTGGCGAGGCCAGTTCATCGGGTGCAGATGCAGGATCACTGTCTCCTGCCGTGCGGTTTCGGCGTCTTCGAACATTCCGTCGAGTGGCATTCCGCGGCCCCACAGACGATGAAAGTCGATGATCGGTGAGACCGCCGCCACGATCGGGAACTGCCGGGCGTTCCGGTAGCACAGTTGCAGCGCTCCCTGGCCGCCCATGCTGACTCCTGTGACGGCGAGGTTGGGTGACTCGACCTGCCACTCCGATGCCAGCCACTCGGTCAGATCGTTCGACAGAAAATCCAGTGGCGACTGCTCCGGTGAAAAGTCCTCGCACAAGTTCGTCGTCCACCAGGACCGGCCACCGTGAGGGCAGACGCATCGCAGACCGTGCTGATTCAGTTCCGTCGACCAGACCTCGTTGCCGTTGAGCGTGGTTCCGGCATGGCCGTGTAGAAACAGCACGGCTCGACCGGCCTGAGGATCGGACGGTTCGAAAATGTCGACATCGTGGCCGCTGATCGTGACTGTCGACCAGCGATCGGAAAGGGACGTCATACAGGGCAGCTTTCGTTGCAGCGGTTGTTCGGGCCGGATGTTTGACCAGCGCCAAACAGGGATGCGAGGGCGGCAGGATCGCCGAGTCGGATTCGGCGGTCAACGAACCTGGTGGCAGCACGCGCTGATGGATTAAGCCGACTTTGAGGACTGTATCGGTCGTGCCGGTTCTGTCGCGAGGCGTCCAGCTCGCCGCTACACTCCGCCTCGTTCCTCGACAGGATGGATGAGGTCGTTATGGATGTTCGCGAAACAAGCCTGCCTGGTGTGCTGGTCATCGAACCTCGGGTTTTTTCCGATCCGCGCGGGTTCTTTCTCGAAACGTTTTCCGCACGACGGTACGCCGAAAAAAACATTCGCGGCCCGTTCGTGCAGGACAACTGGTCGCACTCGGTGAAGGGCACGCTGCGTGGTCTGCATTACCAGGTCCAGCAGTCGCAGGGAAAACTCGTCCAGGTCATGAACGGCCGGATTTTTGATGTCGCGGTCGATCTGCGACAGGACTCGCCGACGTTTGGACGATGGGAAGCGGAAATTCTCTCGGCGGAAAACAAGAAGCAGTTTTTTATTCCGCCGGGTTTTGCTCACGGGTTCCTCGTTCTGAGCGAAACGGCGGACTTCGTTTACAAGTGCACCGACTACTACGCTCCCGAGCACGACCGCACGCTGCTCTGGAATGATGAGACCGTGGGAGTCGAATGGCCTTCGGTTGAGAATCTGATTCTGTCGGAGAAAGACAAACAGGGAACGCCGCTGAAAACCGCGGAGTGTTTCCCGACCACGCCGGAACCGTCGGCCCACGTGCTGACAACGCGTGAGAATCCACTTTCTAAAACCAGTTTTCGTTCGGAGCGTATTACGTGAAATCTGCAGTGACAATCAGCCTGGTGAAGGAGGCTGAAGGCGGCCCGTTTGTGTTCTGGCATGACCTCGAACGTGGATGTCGTGAGGCGGCTGAACTCGGCTTCGACGCTGTGGAAGTTTTCCCGCCGTCTCCGGACGCGGTGAACCCGGACGAACTGCGAGGGCTCCTCGACAAGTACAACCTGGAACTGGCTGCCGTCGGGACTGGCGCCGGCTGGGTCATTCAGAAGCTCGCCCTGACCAGCACGGATGCCGGCGAGCGGGCGAAAGCTCGCGACTACGTTCGGTCAATCATCGACTTTGCCGGCCCGTTCGGCGCGTCGGGAATCATCGGCTCGATGCAGGGACGCTGGGGCGGAGACCTTTCGAAAGAACAGGCACTTGCCTGGCTGGCCGAGGCGCTGGAAGAACTCGGTGAGCACGCGACACAGTACAACGTCCCGTTGATCTACGAGCCGCTGAACCGTTACGAGACAAACCTCATCACAACGATGGCGGACGGAGCGGCGTATCTGGAAACGCTCACGACAAAAAACGTCGTGCTGCTGGCCGACTTATTCCACATGAACATCGAAGAGACCAGCGTCGCCGACGGAATCCGCGACGGTGGGAAACACATCGGGCACGTCCACTTCGTCGATTCGAATCGGCGCCCGGCGAGTCTCGGTCACACCGACTTCGCACCGATTTTCGACGCGCTCCGCGAAATCGGTTACGAGCGATTCTGCTCAGCGGAAGCGTTTTCGTATCCCGACGCGTCGGAAGCGGCACGACTGACGATCGAGTCCTACCGGCAGCACACGTCCTGACAGCGTCCCGACAGCGTCCCGACAGCGTCCCGACAGCGTCCCGACAGCGGCACCGGCAGATCACTCTGTGCCGCCTCGTTCCCAAACTGAGACTGGGAACAAGTGAGATGTCGTCGCAGAAAGCCCGGCATTGTCCGCTTCGCGTTGAGCGGCGTTACGCTGGCCAGCCGTCGGGCAGTTCGCAGCCGAGCGACGTTGCAAACTCGGTGAGTTTCGCGACCTGTTCGCGGTGCATCGGGATGCCGTCTTTGCGCCAGGCCTGGCTGCGTTCCCATTCCAGCTCGCCGCACAGTCGGACTTTGTCGAAGCCGTCTGCGGGGGCGAGCGAGCGAATCTGTTCGGCGGTCGCGTCCATGTCGGCGAGGAAGCCGTCCGGGTTTCCAAAATGCCTCGGGTCGATCGCGTAGAAGAAGTGGTCCGAGCCGGGGCCAAACGGGTTCTGCGGTTTCCGGATCGGCGAGCGGCGTCCGATGAGAGAGCTCGTCAAAGCCGAGCACACAAATCCGAGTCCAAAGCCGCGCGCTCCCGCGGCCGGCATCAGAGTTTTCGCAGCGGCCGCGTCGGTTGTTTCCTCGCCGTTCTCATCCAGGGCCCAGCCGGCGGGAATCGGCAGACCGTACATGCCTCGCGTCTCGATCTTCCCCCACGACGCCTCGGCGACCGCCATGTCCAGAATGAAGGGCGCGCCGGAGCTGGTTGGGAATCCCCAGGCCAGCGCGTTGTTCGCGGTGCCTGGTTCGCGGCTGCCGAACGCGGCCACGGTGGCTGTGCCGGTGCTCGTCGTGCAGAAACCGATCATGCCGGCATCGATCGCCAGTTGAACGTAGACCGCCGCCGCTCCGAAGTGTTGTCCCTTCTTAACCGAGACCGTCCCCGTTCCGACGACTCGCGCCTTTTCAATGGCGAGTCGCATGCCCTTTGTGGCGGCGACATGGCCGAGCCCTCCGCTGGCCTCGATCACAGCAATGGCCGGTGTCTCGCACAGCGGAGGAATATCGAGCGCGCGAGGGTCGATGTTTCCTTCATCCATTGCCCGGCAGTATTTCGGAACGCAGCGGCTGCCGTGCGAAAAGATGCCTCGCAGATCCGCCTCGACCATCCGATCCGCAGCGATGTCGGCTTCGGCCTCGAACATGCCTTTGCGAATGAGGATGGTTTTGACGAGAGACCGGACCAGGTCGGCTGGAACGATGGTTTCCTGCGTGGAATCCTGAGGGATGTCAGGCGTGGCCCGAGTCATGGTGAAATCCGTTAGAGCTTTCGCGAAGTCTGTTGTTTACGAGTGTCGTCCGACCCGTTGCGAAAATCGAGAAAAACGCACCGTATCGCAGCGACTTCTCGACTTCTACGCAGTTTTCGGACGGGATGTTCCACCGGCGGTGATCCGTGGCCCGTTCAAACGGAATTTCTCAAACGGATAAAACAGAATCGCCTTGCGGAGCGCGAGAGTCCGGTTCATGCCGCGGCGGATTTTCGACGAGCGTGATCACGACGAGAGTTGATCGACACTCTCCCTTGAATCGCTCGTGCCACGCGGCCGACAATGCAGTCCTTCCCGAGTCGCCCACCTTTCGCTACTCCGCGGTGCTTTTCATGAATCGTTTTCTCCTGTTGATTCTGGCGCTGCACGGACTGTTGTCCGCCAGGCAGGCTGTCGCTCAAACACCCGCCGAAGCGTTTTTTGAAAAGAGCGTGCGGCCGCTTCTGGTTGAGCGTTGCCTCGACTGCCACTCGGAAGACAACAGCGAAAGTGAATTTCGCGCCGATTCGCTCGCTGGACTTCTGAAGGGAGGCCTGCGCGGCCCGGCGATCGTGCCTGGTGAGCCCGAGAAAAGTCTGCTTATTCGTGCTCTGCGTCATGGCGAGCTCCTCAAGATGCCGCCGAAGAAAAAGCTGCCGGCTTCCGAGATCGCGATCCTTGCACAATGGATCAAAGACGGGGCCGCCTGGCCAAACTCAAAACCAGTCACAACGCCAGGCGAGTCCGCACCGGACAAAGTCACGTTCACGGACGAGGAACAAAACTTCTGGGCCTTTCAGCCGCCGCAGCGGGCACCGATTCCCGCCGTGAAAAACGAGACCTGGCCGACGTCGCCGATTGACGGGTTCATCCTCGCTCCGCTTGAGGACGCCGGCTACGAACCGGCCGCGAAAGCCGATCGGCGAACGCTACTGCGGCGAGCGACGTTCGCGCTGACGGGGCTTCCGCCAACGCCGAGGCAGATCGATTCGTTTCTGGCGGATGACTCACCGGACGCGTTCGCTCGGGCGGTGGACCGACTGCTCGACTCGCCGGCCTACGGTGAGCGGTGGGGCCGGCACTGGCTCGACGTCGCCCGCTACGCGGATTCAAACGGCCTCGATGAAAACCTCGCTTACGCCAACGCGTTTTGGTATCGCGACTACGTGATCGCATCTTTCAACGCGGACAAACCGTTCGACGAGTTCCTTCGAGAACAGCTCGCCAGCGATCTGATTGAGCATCCCGGCGAGACGTCCGAGGCGAAACTTGCGCGGATGGCCGCGACGGGGTTCCTGGCGATCGGCCCGAAAATGCTCGCCGAAGACGACCCGGTCAAAATGCAGATGGACATTGTCGACGAGCAGATTGACACGGTCGGCCGAGCGTTCCTCGGCCTGACGCTGGGCTGTGCCCGCTGCCACGACCACAAGTTCGACCCGATCCCGACGGCGGATTACTACTCGCTGGCCGGCATCTTCAAGAGCACGCACACGATGGACACTTTCACCGTCGTCGCAAAATGGCACGAGCGACCGATGGCGACGGCCGAGGCGCTGGCGGCTCAGGAAGCTCATCGCAGGATGGTTGAGGCTCTGACGGCGAAGATCAACGCGACGCGCGACTCAGCAGCGAAGGTCGTTCGCGATGAGGCGATCCGTCAGGTGGGAGACTATCTGCTCGCCGCGGAAACGCGCCGTCGCGAGCAGAAATGGCTTGCCAGCGCAAAACCGTTCGGCATGCTCAAGCCCGAAAGTCTGCCGGAGGGCTCTGTCCTGCGTGAGGCCGAGAGCTTTGAGCGGGGCAACGTGCTGCGAGACACGACGAACTACGGCAAAGGCATCGGAGTTCTCGTCAACGCTGGCCCGACGCCCAACTTCACCGAGTACGACATCGAGGTCGCCAAGGCCGGTCGGTTTCAGGTCGAGGCTCGGTACGCGGCCGCCGCGGCAAGGCCGACGCGGCTGATCGTCAACGGAAAACTGATTCGCAGTGACCTGGCCGACGGCGTCACTGGAAGCTGGTTTCCGGATACTCAACGCTGGGAAATTGAAGGCCTCGTCGATTTGAAAGCCGGGAAGAATCTCGTGCGGCTCGAACAGCCAACCTTCTTTCCGCATATCGACAAGGTACTTCTGGTTCCCGTTTCCGAATCGGGACTGCCGGAAATCGAACCGCTTGTCGCGGGCCGAAAGCTCGCCCCGGTCTTCATCGATCAGTGGGCGAAATTTCTCGAATTCGACAAGCCGGTCGAACCGAAGCTCGCCGCCCGCTGGAACGAGCTCGCCATTTTGAAAGACCCTCAGCCGCTCCGTGAATTCGCCGCCTTGCTGGAATCGCTCGTCACGAAAAAGGAATCGGCAGAATTGATCAAAGGAGAGGTCGACGGCACGCTGGAGCCGTTTCGCACGTTCATTCTGTCCGACGCAGGTCCGTTCCAGATTTCGGATTCGATCGAAGGCGAGTTCCCCGAGGCAACCCGCAACGAACTCGCGATGCAGCGCGAGGAACAATCGAAACTCGAAAAGGCGATGCCGCAGTTGCCTGCCGCGATGGCCGTTGAGGATTACGCGAAGCCCGAAAACGTGCGGGTTCATTTTCGAGGCAGCCATCTGACTCAGGGCGTCGCCGTGCCACGGCGGTTTCTGCGAGTTCTCGCTGGCGAAGAACTCCCGCAGATCCCCGAAGGTCAGAGCGGCCGGCTTCAGCTTGCGAACTGGCTGACCTCGCGCGACAACCCGCTCACCGCGCGAGTCTTCGTCAACCGTGTCTGGCAGTGGCACTTCGGCGCCGGCCTTGTCCGTACGCCGGACAACTTCGGTCGGCTCGGCGAACGACCGACGCACCCGGAACTGCTCGACTGGCTGGCCGTCGAGTTCATGGAGTCCGGCTGGTCTCTGAAGAAACTGCACCGGCTGATTCTTCTGTCGTCGACCTGGCAGCAGTCGATTGAACCGTCGCCGATGCCGGAGGCTCTCGCCAGTGCGGCCGCCTCAACGGTCACGATGGAGCGTTCGATCCTGAAAACCGATCCAGAAAACCGGCTGTGGGGCAGGATGAATCGACGACGGCTCACGGCGGAAGAAATTCGAGACGCGATCCTGGACCTGTCCGGCGATCTCGATCGATCGATGACGGGGACGATGCTGCCGACGCCGAATCGGAGCTACGTGACGAGTACGGCCAACGTGAATCCCAACGTCTACGTTTTTGATCGGCGTTCAGTTTACCTGCCCGTCGTTCGGAGCGCCCTTTACGATGTGTTTCAGGCATTCGACTTTGCCGACCCGAGTGTGCTCACGGGACAAAGACAGTCGACGACAGTTGCTCCGCAGGCCCTCTTCATGATGAACAGCGAGTTCGTTTCGCAGAAAACGCGACACATGGCCGAGCGACTGCTGGCTGAAGAATCTGCGACGGACTCTGACCGGGTCCGCCGTCTCTGGCGCGACGCTTTTGGCCGCGACGCTCGCAGATCGGGAACCGGCACCGACGAGGTCGAGCCCTCGCTGAGCTTCCTCGACGACTACGAAAGCCGCTGGCGGAAGGCTCTCCCGGAAAAATCCGACGAAGCTCGACTGAGGGCCTGGCAGAGTCTTTGCCGTGCGGTAATCTCGTCGAACGAATTCGTGTTCGTTGAGTAAGAATGTCCTGGCACGGGCATTCAGCCTGTGAAAATCTGACTCCCGGGCTGGAAACCCGTACCGCGACGGAAGGGCGAGTTGAGTTCGATTGGTCACCTGCTTGAGTCGACCTTTTGAAAATCGGACCTTCCGGAACTACGATCCCGCAGTTGCCTCAGGCAACAGACCTGCACCTTTCCCTGCGACTCGCAGGGCTCAACGGCCATCTGCAAGTCCCGCAGTTGGCTCAGATTCTTCGCCCCGATCGGCTTTTCCGAAAGAAGCCGAACGAAAGGACTTCGTGATGAGTGGCACTCTGACGGACCTTGACCAGACCACCGACTCTTCTTCGTACGATCCTGGTTACCAGCTTCCGCCGCTCGGTCTCAATCCGTCTTCGACGGCCCAGGGGACGACGCCCGGCAGCTTTGCTCAGAAGCCGCAGCTTGCTCCCGGCCGAGCGGGTGCGATGACGTTTGCTTCGCCCGACACGCCCGGCATGCCGGCTCCGTCTGAGAAAACGGCCTGGGATTTCATGCCGGCCGACTGGACGCTCAAAGCCGGCTTTGAAGCAGACTACGAAAAGCCCGAAGCCTGGCAGACACCGGACGGCTTCGTTGCGGTGACTCAACTGGAGCAGGCGCGTCTCGGCGTGACGACTGCCGAAATGCTTCGCGTTGCCGAGAAGGAACCGCACCTCACCGCCGAGCAGGTCCGCGATGAGGTCGCCGCAGGGCGGATGGTCATCCCGGCAAACCGGAATCACCTGAAGTACGACCTCGACCCGATGTGTATCGGCCGCGCTTCGAAGACAAAGGTCAACGCGAACATGGGTGCCTCGCCCGTTTCGTCCGGCACCGATGAGGAAGTCGAGAAACTTCAGTGGGCCGAAAAATGGGGAGCCGACACGGTCATGGACCTGTCGACCGGCGGCAACCTGAACGAGTGCCGTGAGGCGCTCATCCAGAGCTCGACAGTGCCGATCGGGACGGTGCCGATTTATTCGATGATCATCGGCCGCAAGATCGAGGACCTGACTGAGGACGACATTCTGCGGATGGTCGAGCACCAGGCGAAGCAGGGCGTCGACTATTTTACGATTCACGCCGGCGTGCAGTTTGCTCATTTGAAATTCGTGCAGAACCGGCTGATCGGAATCGTCTCGCGCGGCGGCTCGCTGCTTGCCAAGTGGATGATCACGCACAACAAAGAAAACCCGATGTACACACTGTGGGAGGACATCTGCGGCATCATGCGGCAGCACGATGTCACGTTCTCCATCGGCGACGGGCTTCGACCCGGCGGACTCGCCGACGCGACGGATGCCGCTCAACTGGCAGAACTGAAAACGATCGGTGAGCTGACCGAAAGGGCCTGGCGGTGCGGTGTGCAGGTCATGGTCGAGGGACCGGGCCACGTGCCGTTCGACCAGATTGAGTACAACATGAAACTGCAGCGGACTCTCTGCCACGGAGCCCCGTTCTACGTGCTCGGCCCGCTCGTCACCGACATCTTCCCAGGCTACGACCACATCACAAGCTGCATCGGCGCGACTTCCGCCGCGTATCACGGAGCCAGCATGCTGTGCTACGTGACGCCGAAAGAGCACCTCGGTCTGCCGAAGAAGGACGACGTCAAGCAGGGCTGCGTGGCGTACAAGATCGCTGCTCACGCGGCCGACGTGGCACTCGGCATTCCAGGAACACGGGATCGCGACGACGAGCTGACGAAAGCCCGTGCCGCACTCAACTGGCAGAAGCACTTCGACCTGAGCTTCGACCCGGAATTTGCGCGGGCCCTGCACGACGAGGACCTCGACGTCGACACGGACTTCTGTGCGATGTGCGGCCACGACTGGTGCAGCGTCCGCATCTCAAAAGAGATCGAGATGTTCGTCTCTGGCAAGGACGAGGAATACGCCTGGGACAAAGCGAAAGTCACGGAAGCTCTCAACGATGAGCAGCTTGTCGTGCTGGAAGCTCGCGGAGTTCTTTCGCCCGACGAAATCCACAAGCTGGCCTCAAAAGTGCGGGGCACAGTCAAAGCCGACGAAGATGGCAAAGCCACCTGCCACAGCGACTATGTCGACGACGATGAAGCGAAGAAGCTTCAGGGATCCGTGACTCCGGCCTGATTCGTGACTGACGACTGGATTTTGAACAGAAGGAACGAAGAGAACGAAGCCCGCGCGTGACTGCGTTCCTTCTGTTTCAGAAATGTGCGACAAGAATGTCTGACCGGCCTGTGCCCGCGCACAACGGAGTTCTCGATGACGATTTCATTTCGCTGTCTCGCCATTACGGCCGTCTGTCTGATCTCGACGTCGAGCTTCGCAGCCGACTGGATCTGGAGTTCCAGTAAACCTCAGCACGGCGAGACAGCCTGGTTCCGGCACGAGTTCAACCTCGAAAAACCGGGCGAGGCGACGCTGACGATCACGGCGGACAACTCGTACGCGGTGTACGTCAACGGCGGGCTCGTCGGAATGCAGCGACTCACCGAGGACTGGGCTGAGCCGGATCAGTACATCCTCAACCGGGCGTTGAGGTCCGGCAAAAACTCGATCGCAGTCCGGTCGATCAATGACGAAGGCGCGGCGGCGGTCATGGTCAGCCTCAAGACAAAAGACGGAGACCAGGAAGTCCTGATTGAAACCGGAGCTCACTGGAAGGCCCGCGGAAACCTGCAGCCAAAGTGGTCGGCTCTCGACGCGCACGGTGGCGGCTGGGGAAATGCCCACTCGTTCGGTGAAGTCGGCAGGACCGAGCCGTGGGGAACACTCAAGCCAGCTTCGAAGCCGGCGAGCCCAATCGAGTTTCAGCAGTTTCGCGAACGGGGGACACCGTTTGAGCTGCTCGACGGCGATCGGGTCGTACTGCTGGGCGGTACTTTTATCGAACGGGCTCAGCGATACGGACTCCTGGAAGCGGCACTGCAGACTCGATTTCCGGACCGCAAATTCACGGTGCGAAATCTTGCGTGGAGTGCCGACACCGTGTGGGCAGACTCGCGCGGGATCTTCGACACACCGGAAGTCGGCTACGCTCAAATGGTCGAACAGATTCGCGAGCTGCAGCCAACGGTCATCATGCTCAACTATGGAGCCAACGAAGCGTTTGCCGGGCAGGCGGGCCTCGAACGGTTTCTCGCAGGATACCGGCAACTGATGGATGATCTGTCGGTGACGGGGGCAAGCATGATCGTTGTTTCGCCGCACCCGCTCACAAAACTGCCTAAGCCGCTGCCCGATCCGGCCCGGCAGAATGAACGACTGCGTGAATATTCGCGTGCCCTGGCAATCATGGCCGAAGAACGGGGCGTCGCCTTTGCCGATCTCTACGCGGCCACAGCGAAATCAAAACTGGGACCGGACCATACGGACGACGGCCTCCACTTTAATGAAGCTGGGTATCAAGTAATGGCACGTAACCTGGTTGAGGCTGCTTTCGGTGGCTCTGCATCTCTTCCGTCAAGCGTGAAGCCTGAGTTGCGGGAAGCGATCGTGCGAAAGAATGAGCTGTACTTTCACAGCTGGCGACCGCAGAACATCACTTATCTGTTTCTCTTTCGGAAACACGAACAGGGGAACAATGCCAAAGAAGTCGAAGCGTTCCGGCCGCTTATCGACGATCTGGAAGCCAGAATTGCTTCGCTGAAAAAGTCTGCCGAGAAGTGACATTGGAAATTCGCAGTGCGTGCCGGGAAAACAGCATGAGAATCTTTCGCGTGATTGCCGTTTTGTCGCTGCTCGCGGTTTTTGCCACGCACAGTGAGGCTCAACAGGCGAAGAGTCAGAGCGGCGTGCAGAAAAAACCGGCCCCGTTCAAGTGGGTCAACGAGCTGAAAGGCGAGTACCCGGGTGTCAGTCACGCGACGTTCGAAAGCCCGTCGATGAAGATCGACGTCGGGTACTGCATCTACCTGCCACCCGGCTACGACGACGCGAAGAATCGGGAGACGCGATACCCGACGGTCTTCTACCTGCACGGTGGGCGACCGGGCAGTGAGCTCAAGAGCGTGAAACTGGCCTCGCAATTTCACGAGCACATTTCGTCCGGCAAAGTGCCGCCGATGATTTATGTCTTCGTCAATGGTGGCCCGGTCAGTCACTACAACATGCCGGACATGAAAAACGGCATGGGCGAAGACGTTTTCGTCAAGGAACTGATTCCGCACGTTGACGCGACTTATCGGACGATCGGCAAGCGCGCAGGACGAGGTCTGGAAGGATTCTCACAGGGAGGTCGCGGAACGACGCGGATCATGTTCAAGCACCCGCATCTGTTCGGCTCAGCAGCGCCGGGAGGGGCAGGGCACTCGACCGAAAAACGCATCTCTGAAGAGAACGGCAAAGAGAGCGAGAACCTGATTTTCACTCCCGGCGACAACACCTATGACCTGGCGCGAGAGTTTGCGAAGCTGAACCCGCGCCCGAAGTTGCCGATTCTCATTCATGTGGGCACGAAGGGTTTCAATTACGAAAACAACCTGGCCTACATGGAGTTTCTGGACTCGCTGAAGATTCCGTACAAACGACTGATCGTGGAAGGCGTGCCACACAGTGCGACGGGCATCTACGAGAAACGCGGCCTTGAGATCATGCAGTTTCACGCGGCAAATGTTGGGGCAGCAAAGTAGCTCCGGACGCGACTGTTTCGCTGAACGTCACGCCCCGTCTCTCATACGGGCGAGAGACGACTAACGGGCCTGCTCGGCTCCCGAGAGGATCTGCACGTGCCCTGTGCAGAACTTGCAGGCGACCTTCATGCCCAGGTACTTCGAGGCGACTCGCAACTCTTTCGTGCAGTGCGGGCAGCCGATGTAGAAGGCTTTTGTGCGGATTCGCGGGTCGCCGACATCCAGCTTGAACTGACCGCTGCAGAATTTGCAGGCAACGCCCTGGCCCTGGTACTTCTTGTTGATGCGCAGTTCTTTGTCGCAGTGCGGGCACATCACGTGGTAGCCGGCGAGTTGGACTTCAATCACCTGGCTGATCTCCTGAAGTTCGAAGAATTGAGGGATCTCGACATCGCTGCGGTAGAGGTCGGGGTTCAGGAGTGCTCGACAAAACTGGCAGTGAACGAGATTTGCTGGCATGTCCTGTCCACAGTCTGGACAGTCGCCGCCGGGCCATGCGGACATAATTGGTTCCTCGGGACAGTCAGTCTGGATGCGTCATCGATGAATCGGCCTGTTGTTGTCCCGTCGCTCGAACTGGCCTGCCGAGTGAATGGACCTCTCTGTTGCCCGAAGTGAAGCTGCGAAAATCGCACTCCTGACGGAAAGAATGCACAAAAACGAGGCTCGCGTCCACAGTTTCTGCGAAAAGATTCGCCCTTACGGATTGCTGCGAAATGGAAAGGTGTGACGTCTTCGAGCAGGCCGTCCGGCACAGGCGGCTTCCTCAGAGGCGGCTAAACCGTCTTACACGGGAAGACAGTTAAAACGGGAGAGTCTTTCCCGACTGGAAAGTGTGACAAAGGAACGGCGAATTCGAGGAGCTTCCGGCAGATCTATCAAGCCGAACGAGTCCGCTCGGCGAACAGATAACGGGACCCCCGAGATCTCTCCCCCGAGCGTCATCTATGAGCAGAAATCAGTCACCCGAAAAAAACGTCGACGAAACAGCGTCCGCGAAGAGACAGAAGAAGGCAACGCGAAAGAAAAAGACTTCCCAAACGAAAGCCTCCGCCGAGACACATCCGGCGTCCTGGACGGACCGTTTGCTCGCAGCGGCATTTCGCCCAGCGCTGCTGCTGTGGGTTGGCCTGGCCGGTGCCGCTTTTGTCATTGGCCCGTCGTTGCTCAACTTCCTGCCGGACCTGACTCAGCGAGACGAATATCGTCTTGCGACGTCACAGATTCAGATCCCTGACCCGCCGCGCTGGGTACCGGTCACACTGCTTGATCAGGTCATCGAAGAGGGAAGCCTCCCGGACGAAGTCAGCGTTCTTGACGAGGGACTTGCCGAACAGATTGCGGCGGCCTTCAAAAAGCATCCGTGGGTTCAGGGAGAAGTCACCGTCAAGATGTCGGTGCCTGCGCGGATTGAGGTGGCGTTCGAGTATCGCCAGCCCGTTGCGATGGTCGAAGTTCTCGACGGTTTCTACGCGGTGGACGATGCGGGAGTCCTGCTTCCGCCGCGCGACTTTCCAGAATCGGATGTCGAGGCGTATCCGCGGATCGTCGGGATGGCCACAACGCCGCTTGCCGGAATCGGTTCGACCTGGGGCGATGCACGAGTCATCGGCGCGTCGCGAATTGCCGTCGCACTGACTCCGTGGTGGCGGGATTGGAAACTGAAATCGATCGTGGTTCCAGCGCGGCTGACGGCGGAGCAGGCTTACGACAAACTTGAGTTCGTTGTGACGACGCAGGGTGGCTCGCGAATCATCTGGGGGCGTCCTCCCGGCAACGAACATCCGCTCGAAATTGCGGACGAGGAAAAAATCAAACGCCTCAGAAAATTCATCACGCTCAGTCAGAAAGGAGAAACCCTGAAAGAACCGTGGGAGGTCAACATCAATCATCTGATGGAAATCACTTATCGCCCCCTGCCGGTGAGCAAGGCGTTTTAAACACATTCGGAAGCGTACCTGCCAAATCGGAATCGTTGTCCGCTGCCTGGCGTACACCGGAAGACGCCGGGCGAATGAGCCTGGCTGAGTCGAGCATCCGCCCATCGCTCGTGCTATCCTGAGAAGCCTCCGGCGACGTGCGTTGTCAGCCGGTGAGCGACACCTCTGGCCGGGCGACCCCCATGACACCAGCCGACGATGATCAGTCCAGCGACCCGTTCTTCCGGGGTAAAGACCGTGACGATTCCGGCGAAACGATCCCGCTTCAACCGCCACGAGACCCTCTGGAGCCGATGAAGCCGGGAGGCGGACCGGCCTCTGCTTATCACAGTCCGCTTGAACATCGCATTGAGCCGGCCGCGGACGACGGCGAGTCGTATTCGTTTTCGAATCCTCCACCGAATTACGGAGCGAGTGATAAGCCGGTCTGGCAGACGGTGCAGCAGGTCAAACCGGATCTGACGCCGACTCCTGATCCACTCGCCCGACCGAAGCCCAAAACGAGGAAGAAGGGCGGATCGTTGGTCGGTTGCAACGTGATTGTGTTTCTGGCGAGCGTTTGCGTGATGGTGCTTGAGCTGACGGCCTCGCGTCTCATCGCGAAGCACGTCGGCAGTTCGCTTTACACCTGGACGTCGGTCATCGGCGTCGTCCTGCTCGGAATTACTGTCGGCAACTTTATTGGCGGCTGGCTGGCGGATCGATTCGACCCGAACAAACTCGTCGCACGGCTTTTCCTGCTGGCAAGTGCCGCGTGTTTCAGCGTTCTGTGGCTCGATCAACTGGTCGGAACGGGTGACCGTCCGGAAAACATGGACTGGCCGGTGTGGGTGTTTCTCACGGTGGCTCAGATGTTTTTTATTCCGGCGACAGTCCTGGGAACGATCTCGCCCGTTGTGGCGAGCGTGGCGCTTGCCAAGAGACGCAGCACGGGCATGACAGTCGGCAGCGTTTACGCGTGGGGAGCACTCGGGTCGATCGTCGGAACTTTTCTGACGGGCTTTTATCTGATCGACACGTTCGGCACGAAGGCGATCATCGGTGGCACCTCAGGGATGCTTGCCGTGATTGGAGTTTTCGTCGCGACGGGGCAGACGCTGTTCCGGTCGGCCGTCGCGTTTGGCTGGTTGCAGTTCCTTCTGATCACGACAGCAGCCGCGGCCGCGACTGAGGACGCCGGGCGACTCATCGGAGGCTGGATCGGCAGCGTCACAACGAGTCACGATTCCGCGGTCGTTCAGCTCGACGAGTGGTACAACAGCTCCGGTCTTCGCCTGCCGGATTTCGCGCGAGAGGATCTGCTGGAGCGGTGTCGGAGCCGGTCGGTCGACGGGCTCAATGAGGAAGCTGTTGCTGAGCTTAAACGCTGGCTGCGCAGTGGTCAGCGCCAAGACCTCACCGACGACACACGAGCCGCCATCAAGGCAGCAATCCAGCACGAGTACGAGCACAACGTCACGATTGAGGCGTGGCAGAACCACACGGGGGACATCGCGGGTCACCTTCACGAGCTGGGCATTCTTCTGTGGCTGCGGTCCGACCAGTCGGGTGAGTACCACGACGAAAGCAACTACTCGTACATCAACGTCAGCGACGGGTTTGAGGACGGCGAGTCGGTCAAGCAACTGCAGCTCGACAAGCTGATGCACAGCTACTTCAACCCGGCCGATCCGACGAGGCTGTACTACGAGTACGAAAAAATCTACGCGGAGATTACGGACCGCGTCGCGGCGGGCTGGGATCGCAGAACGACCGTCAAAGTGCCGTCATCCCCGGGCCTGCCGGAGATCGTCGGGAAACTGCCCCCGTGGGTGACTTACGACGCGGCGGCGAAAACGTTGAGCGTGCCGGGAGCCGTTTCCGAATCGCGCCGCAAAGATCTCATCAATGCGTCTGCCTATGCCGAATACTGGCTGGCGGTCGAACGGCTCGGCCTTTCAACCCGCAGCGACTTCTGGGGCGGCTTTTCCTCCGAAACGATCCAGACGATTCCAGAAGGCGCGCTGACCGACGACTTCTGGAAGAAGCGGCTGTCATACGACAGTTCGTTCAAGAAGCTCAACGTCTACGAAGAGCTCAGTGAGCAGGACGAGGACAAACTCTGTGCGGCCGGAGCGGCGAAGTCGCACGCCCCCTGGCGTGAGGTCGTCCGGAGCCTCTCACGGAATTCGCGGGCGACCAGTACGTTCTTCATCGGCGGTGGTGGTTTCGTTTTTCCCCGCTGGATCGAAATCGAGTATCCCAAAAGTGCCCGCATCGACGTTGCGGAACTCGACCCGGCGGTCAAGCTCGCCGTGCAGGAGGCAATGGGACTCGCACCTGACGGAGAGACGCTCGTTCGAACGTTGATCGGCGATGCCCGAAACGTGACCGACGATTTGTTGCGCGAGCAGCAGCGACTTGAGGCCGATGGAAAAAAGCTCCACTACGACTTTGTGTATGGAGATGCCTTCAACGATTTTGGTGTGCCGTGGCATCTGACGACGCAGGAGTACACACAGAAAGTCTCACAACTGCTCGACCCGGAGCACGGGGTGTATCTGGTGAACGTGATCGACATCTGGCCTCGCGCGGAGTACCCGCCGGAAGAGCTCGCGGAGTCAGCACTGGTCGGCATTCCGAAGTTGCCGACAGAGATCTTCGGCAAGTATCTGCTCACCGAGGACTGGATCATGATGCCGGCGTTTCCCGGATTCGAAACACAGCCGCTTGAAGATGGAACGCACCGCATTGGCTATCGAGGCCGGATGACGCCCGAAATGCGTGACGATTTGAAAAAGCTCGCACCGGCCAGTCCGGAATTCGTCAAAGGTGTCGAGCGTCTTTACACAAAGTCGAATCAGGCTCAGGCAGGCCGTTTCCTCAGCAGCTACGTGAACACGATCGCTCAGGAATTTCCGAACATTTACGTGTTCAGCACAGAGCCTGGCCCGCCCTCGCCGTGGCGCGATACGTTTGTCATTGCCGCCTCGAAGAAACCGCTGCCGCTCGACGATCTCCCGTCCACCGGCGAGCACTGGCAGATCGCTCCTTTCGCAACGCGTGTTAAGCAGGACGGTCAAACCGTCGACGGCGGTCAGATGAAACCGCTGCTGCACACCGCTCGGAATCTCGTTCTGACGGACGACTACGCACCGGTCGACACGCTGCTGAAGCCGGTTTTTGTGGACCAGTATTAAGAATTGTCCGATCCCCTTGCTGATGGAGATGGCCTGGTGAGACTGCTATTCACATTGCCCGCCGTTTTGA
This sequence comes from Planctomycetota bacterium, assembly GCA_027623235.1. Lineage (GTDB taxonomy): Bacteria > Planctomycetota > Planctomycetia > Planctomycetales > Planctomycetaceae > JAQBVJ01. The sequence continues at coordinate 7,583 of JAQBVJ010000012.1, read as the reverse complement.
GTTTGTGTCTGACGGCGAGTGCTGCCGACGTTGTCACGATTGCCGGGACGGGGACGGCGGGATACGAAGCGGGGACTCCGATCGCGAAACAGACTCCGGTCGGGGAGCCGTACGGCATCGCAAAAGGCCCGGACGGACACCTCTACATCTGCGAGATCAAGTCGCACGTCGTACGAAAGCTCGATGAGAAAACCGGGCGGCTGACGCTCGTCGCCGGCAACGGGACGCAGGGGTATTCGGGAGACGGTGGACCGGCGGCAAAGGCACAGCTGAATGAGCCCTACGAAGTCCGATTCGACAAACACGGCAACATCTTTTTCGTCGAGATGAAAAACAACCTTGTCCGCCGCGTCGACGCGAAGACGGGCGTCATCTCGACAGTTGCCGGAACAGGGGAAGCCGGGTTCTCCGGCGACGGCGGGCCGGCGACGAAGGCTCAATTGAGATCGCCTCACTCAATCACCCTCGACAAAGACGGTCACCTTTACATCTGCGACATCGGCAACCACCGGGTCCGCGTCGTCGATCTGGCAACCGGCAAGATCGAAACGTTTGCCGGAACGGGCGAGAAGAAGGCAACGCCGGACGGAGCCACGCTCGACGGCACGCCGCTCAACGGGCCACGGGCTCTCGACTTTGACGGGAAACATTCGCTGTTTCTGGCTCTGCGGGAAGGCAATCAGGTTTACCGGATCGACTTGAAATCCCGCACGCTGCATCACCTTGCGGGAACCGGTCAGAAAGGATTCACAGGCAACGGCGGTCCGGCAAAGCTGGCGACGCTCTCCGGGCCGAAGGGCATTGCCGTTGCGCCAAACGGAGACATCTACCTGGCCGACACGGAAAGTCACACGGTTCGCGCGATCCGGGCTGCGTCCGGGATTCTGGAAACGGTCATTGGCGACGGTGAGCGAGGGGACGGCCCGGACGGCAGCCCGCTCCGCTGTCGGACCGCGCGGCTGCACGGTGTGTTCGTGGACTCGGCGGGCAATGTCTACGTCGGCGACAGCGAGAACCACAAAGTCCGCAGACTTCCGGCAGAGCAGTGACCAAAGCAAAAAGGCCCGGCAGAATTCCTGCCGGGCCCTGGATCAGACTGAAAAATGCAGCCGGCCACGTCACACCGCGCGCGGGCCAGCGGCAATGCGACGCAAACGACCGGCTGCTCATTGAGTATCGTCAAATCGCCATTCACAATGAAATGTTTTGGTGAGGCTTTCGAGGTGTTATGGCGAGATCGATGTTCCCGGCAGATCACAACCCGAAACCCCCACCGCCACACAGGGCGAAGCCCGATACGCTATTTGCTTTCCAGCTTTTCGAGCCGTTTCTCGAGGTCGCTGTTTCGCTTATTGGCGGCTTCCACCTCCTTCTGAAGGCGAGCCAGTTCAGCCGCTGAACTCGGTTCCTTCTGAGTTTCATCCGCCGCTTTCTTTGCCGCCTCCCGGACTCGTCCGTTCGGGTCGGCATCAGCGAGCACACGGAGGCGGTCTGCCGACACTCGCGCACGGATTCCAAGTCGGCCTAAAGTCTCGGCGACGACCTGTCGCGTGCGAGGTCCCTCGTCTTCGTCGAACATCTCGACGAATCGATTGACGATCGGATCGGTGACTTTCGCATCCGGTTTCGATCGATTGACCACGGTGGCGATCTGCCGGATGGCTTCGTGTCGACACTCACGGGGTTTGCCTCGCTGTGTCCACTCGACAAGCAGGTTGAGAATCTTCGGGTCATCGGACTTCGCGAGCCCTCGCAGCGCGGCGAGTCGGATCGCCTCGCGGTGCGAGGGTTTTTCGAGCGCCGATTGAAGGAGAGCGACCGGCGTCTCTTTGAGCACACTCACCAGCGAGGCGATCGTCGCGGCCTCGACGTTGTAGCTCTCGTCGCCTTTCTCGTTCTTTGTCGTCAGAGCGGCGATGACTTCCGCGTTGCCACTGAACGAGCTGAGGCCGTCGACGCAGGCCTTGCGGACTCTGGCGTCCGGCTGATCGAGACCGGCCAGGAGCGCCTGCCGACCGCTGTCGCCCGCGAGTTTGCGGATCGCTTTTGCCGCTTCGACACGGACTCCCCAGAACGGATCGTCCTTCAAAACCCGGGCGATGGCTTCCCGATTGGCATCGGTCTTTCCGGTAACCAGATGCTCGATCGCCCGAATCCGCTCAACGACGCTCGGGGCCGAAAGCTGAGCCTGCCACCAGTCGTTGGCTTTCTCTTCTTTGATCTCGGCCAGGAGAGTGACTTCCGGATCGACACGAATCTGAGTCGGTCGCTTCTCGACGGGCAGGTAGACCGTGAATTCTCGATCGGTCATGAATCGGTCGAGCACGACCGGCGTTTCGCCATCCGGCATGGCGAACTCAATGTGCAGGGGAATGTGAAACGGCTCTTCCTTCTGAGTCTGCTTGATTTCAATTTTCATCTGCTTGTCTTTGGCCGAGTAGCTCGACTTGATCAGGACGATCGGGTGGCCTGGCCGCTCGGTCCAGTCGTGAAAAAATCGTTCGAGCGAGACGCCGTAGAGCTTTTCAAAGATCTCACGCAGATCGTTCGTCTCAACCGTCTGGTAAGCGTAAACCGTGCCGTAGCGCTGAATGCCTCGGAAGAAGTCGTCATCGCCAAGCCGGCTGCGGAGCATGTGCAGAATCCAGCCGCCTTTCGGATAGGCTCGCGAGTCGAACATCGTTGACGGATCCGGGTAGCGACGATCGACCACCGGTCGCGTGAGGGCCGAGCCCGATCGCGCCTGCTGACTCTCGGTGAACAGCAGATAATCCCGCTCATCGCGGCCCATGTAGTGCTCGGCCCAGAGTGTTTCGCAGTACGTCGCAAAGCCCTCGTTGAGCCACAGGTGTGACCAGTCTTTGCAGGTCACCAGGTCGCCCCACCACTGATGCCCCAGTTCGTGAGCAATCAGCCAGTCCGGGTTGCCATCGATCAGAGCCCGCTCATCGTGCATCGTCGCCGGGTAAAGCGTCGTCGCACTTGTGTTCTCCATGCCGCCCCACATGAACTGCTCAACCACGACCTGAGCGTACTTTTCCCAGGGGTACTCAATGCCGAATCGCTCGCTGAAGAAGTCGAGCATTTTCGGCGTGTTGCGAAACGTCCGCTCCATGTCGACGGCGCGGGATTTGTGAACGTAGTACGTGACGGGCCGGCCTCGCCATTCGGCCCGTCCGACTTCAAACTCACCGACGACCAGGGTGACGAGGTACGCAACGTGTGGCTTCGCCTGTTTCCAGTGAAACTGCACGCGGCCATCCTTGAGCTGCTTTTTTTCGACCAGCGTTCCGTTGGAGAGAACTTCGAATCCGTCATCGACCGTCGCGAGCAGTTCCGTCGTCTGCCGTTCGTTCGGGTTGTCCAGGCACGGAAACCAGTGGCTGTTTGCGACGGGCTCGCCCTGGCTCCACACGGTCAGCGGGACATCGGGCTCGGCTTTCGTCGGCTGGAAAAAATAGAGACCGGCTTCGGGGTCTCTGACTTTGTAGTCGATTTGGATCTGAAGTTTGTCGCCTCGCGCCAGTGTCCGGCCGAGATCGATGTCGAGCGTCTTGCCTGTGTTCTCAAACGAAAGCGACTTCGATTCCGCACCGGCACCAGGCACCAGCACTCGGCTGACCTCGTGGCCCACCGCATTCAGCGAGAGGATCCGAGCTGGTTGAATCGCCGCAAAATCAATCGTGGCCGAACCAGCGACGGTCCTCTCCTTCAGTTTTACATCCAGATCGAGCCGTATGTGGAGAATGTCAACCGGCCGCGAGGCAGCGGTCCGCAGTTCTTCCTCGGCAAACGAAGTGGCGCTAAGAAGCAAACACAGCACGGGCAAAGCCAGTGCACCGCGACAGGCAGACCGCGTGAACAGAAAATCGAAGCGAGGCATGCTGCTCTCCGGGATGAGGATTTCAGACTCAACCCGGAAAGCTATCGGTTCGCGATCGCTGACCGCAAACGAGAACGACCGCTCAGACAGGCGATCGACGTTCCGTCTGCGGCCTGGTCTGTCGACGATGCCGGACCTCGTCGACGACTGCGAACAGGCTGAGGACGCAGATTGCCGAGGCGGTGGCGGCGATGTTCAACTGCCTCACATCCAGGCCGAACTCCAGACCACCCACGACCGCGATGAGCATCATCACGGCCATGGCAGAGACAACGCCCCAGTCGGAAATGGACTTGGAAAGTCGTCGGATGATCGGCACAGACCTGCGGCCGGTGCGAGCCAAACCTCGCGAGGCGCGATTCCTCAACGGCTCCCGGTGCGGGGCGAACGAAGACGGGGCAACGAACCCCGAGACCTCGATGGCCCCATTGAGCCAGCCGTCCAGGCAGGTTGTCGCTCGTGTGAAATTTGGGGTGCGGGTGTGTGAGCCCGGCAACGTGTCAGTTGCGTGTGTTTGTTTCATTGAGGTTCAGTATCGCTCTCGCCACGGTGGTCCATGCGGCAAGCTCAGCAGCCGAGTGTGTGTTATCAACGGGAGCCTGACCCGTCGACACCAGTTGCTGAGCACTTTCCTTTGAAGCAGAAAACCCCTTGCGACTTTCTGCGAGCAGCCTTGTGAGAATCTGTGACTCGAACTCGTCCGGTTTCCGGGACAACGCGAGCCGGAATGCCACGTCGAGTCGTTCGTCGTCCGACGATCCGCCTGCGTCAAGAATCCGCGTCGCAAACGCGCGAGCGGCCTCGACGAATGTCGGGTCGTTCAGCAGCGTCAGCGCGGCGAGCGGGGTGTTCGACTTCGCACGCTGAGCCGTGCATTCCTCGCGGCGCGGCCCGTCAAACGCCTTCATCATCGGATGCAGAAACTGCCGCTGCCAATGCACGTACAGCCCGCGCCGCCACTGCCTCACGTCGGTGTGATGCGAGTACGTCCGCGTCGGAAAATTCAGATGCCGGTAGTATCCGGCCGGCTGGTACGGCTTCACGCTGGCTCCGCCGATCTGCTGGACGAGCAGTCCGCTGACGGCGAGTGCGTTGTCACGAACCATCTCGGCCGGCAGGCGCGATCGGCTTTGCACGGCGAAAAGTTTCTCCGCCCGCGTTTTGAGATCCACTCCCGATTTCGTCCCCTCGCCCCCCTCAGGGGGAGAGGGTGCCCGAAGGGCGGGTGAGGGGGTGGCGGGGTAAACGCTCGAGCGTCGGTACGCGTCACTCATCGCCAGCAGCTTCATCTGACTTTTGACATTCCAGCCCGAGTCGACGAATTCAAACGCCAGTCGGTCGAGCAGCCTCGGATGAGTCGGCGGCTCGCCCTGGCCTCCGAAGTCGTCGAGCGACCGCGACAGCCCGCGGCCGAACATCAGATACCAGAACCGGTTCGCAAACACGCGAGCGGTCAGCAGACCGATTCCGCCCTTGTGATTGGTCAGCCAGTTGGCCAGGTCGAGTCGCGTTGCCCGCTCAGGGCGATCGATGGTTCCCAGAAAATGCGGAATACTCGGCTGCACGACCTCGCCGCTGTCGTTGAGCCAGTCGCCTCGCGGCAGGACGCGCATCTCGCGCGGCTTGACTGATTTCGTGATCATCGCCAGCCGAGCTGCCTTCGTGATCGCAGCGTGCTCGGCCTTTGCCGAGGCCAGTTTCTGCTCCAACTCTGTTTTGGATTCTGGAGAAAGGTCACTCGCAGAATCGTCGCTGGCAAGTTCTTTCGTCGTTTTCTCGATGATCCCGGTGAGTTCCGCGAGCCGCGCCCGCTCCCTCTTTGTGTGAACTTTGATCTCCGGCATTCGACGGGTTGGCAGCGAATTGGAACCTCGCGTCAGATGGTCCACCTCATCGATATCTGCAAAGAACGCGGCCATCGAATAAAAGTCGCGCGTCGTGTACGGGTCGAATTTGTGGTCATGGCACTGAGCACAGCCGAGCGTCCCGCCGAGCCACACGGCCGACAGATTCCTCACCCGATCGGCCGCGTACATGGCGAGGTATTCCTTCGCCTGGACGCCGCCTTCGTGCGAGGTCTGCAGCAGCCGGTTGTAGCCCGTCGCGATGAGTTCGTCGGTCCCCGCCTCCGGCAGCAGATCGCCAGCAAGCTGAGTCCGCGTGAACTGATCGAACGGCATGTTGTCGATAAACGCGTCGATGACCCAGTCGCGATACGGAGAGGAGTTGTGATCCTGGTCGCCGTGATAGCCGACTGTGTCGGCGTACCGGACCAGGTCGAGCCAGTAAACCGCCATCCGCTCGCCATAGGCCTCGCTGGCCAGCAATCGGTCGACGACCTTCTCCCAGGCCTCGGGCGAATCGTCATTCACAAACGTGTCGACTTCTTCGGGCGTCGGCGGCAGCCCGGTCAGATCGAACGAGACGCGCCGGATGAGAGTCACGCGGTCGGCTTCCGGAGCCGGCTGAACTCCCTCCGCTTTGAACCGTTCTTCGAGCAACCGGTCAACGATGTTCCGGCGGTCCTCATGCGTCGCCGGCAGCGTCCGGATCGGAATCAGAAACGCCCAGTGGTCCGACCAGTTGCCGCTCTGTTCGATCCATTTCCGGATGAGGGCAATCTCTTCCGGCTTGAGCGGCTTGCCGGACTCAACAGGCGGCATACGCATTTCCGGATCCGCCGAAATGATTCGCTCCCAAAGGAGACTCTTCTCCGGCTGCCCGTTGACGACGATGAGCCGGTCGGTTTTCGGAGCCTGGTCCAGCCGGAGTTCGCCCTCGCGCTTGCTGGCGTCGGGGCCGTGGCAGTGGAAGCAGCGGTCAGACAGGATCGGCCGGATGTCGCGTGAGAAGTCAACTGGCTCCGCTGCGCAGACGAAGCGACCTGCACTGAGGAGTACAAAATAGAAAACCGCTGGCAGGCTGACGCTGATTCTCATCCGTCTTCCTGTTGAGGATGGTCTGCGAGTTCGATGGCGGATGATATGCTGAGGCCTCGCCGCCGAAAAGGAGCGTTGCTTGTCGTCCATTGAAAAGCCAAGCCCAGGTCGCGGAGCGGCGCAAGAGTTCCGCTGAATGTCGCCTTTCGCTCTGCGAAGGGAGCGCTTCTTTCGCGGAGCGAAAGGCGACTATCAGCAGAACTCTGGTGACATTGGATTTGCGCGGCACGGCGACAGAATCAGCGGGCGACCCGTACCGCACGGGCAGAGGATACGAAGCGGGAGTGATTTCTGGTGCAACGCCGTTCGGTCCCGCTCGAAACGCTTCCTACTTTTTGAGCTCTTTCACGTAGAGGTTGCGGAACCACAATGTGTTGCCGTGATTCTGCAACTCGATGGAACCGGTTTCGTAGAGCGGTTTGTCTCGCTCCCAGTAGTTTTCCATCGTGACTTTGTCGACGACCAGTTTGTCGTTCAGCTTGACCGTCAGTTTGTCTCCAGCGAGGCGGATGAAAAACGTGTTCCACTCGCCGACCGGCTTGTCGGCTTTGGCGTCCGGGAACCGCGGATTGTCCTTGTTGTTCCACAGGGCTCCGGAGCCTTTCTGGCTTCCGAGGCTGAAATACTTTTCGAATTCTGTGTCCCAGATCTGCACCTGCGGGCAGCCTCGCAGGTAGATGCCGCTGCAGACGGGGCGCGCACTCAGGGTAGTGTGCGGAAGATAGGTTAACTTGCGCTCGCTCGTGTCATGGGTCATGATT
>JAQBVJ010000011.1 GCA_027623235.1 Planctomycetota bacterium | reverse complement strand
GCCAAATGTGAATATTGTTCATGAAAATGTCGGGCGACTTATGTATAAACGACAGACGTGGGCGTCCGTCCTACCGCCTGCCCCGGGTTCGCGGCCGTTCGGCTGTTTGCCGGTGGCAACGGTTTCCGCATCGCCGTAACATTGACGCCGTCTCAATTGTCATTCTGATCTGGATTTGTGACCCATGAGCGAAATCGTCATCAACTGCCCAAAGTGTGAGCGTGGGCTCAAACTTCGTGACCGCAGCAAGCTCGGCAAGAAAGCCCGCTGCCCGAAATGCAAGACGGTCTTTTTTCTGACGGCTCCGCCGGAAGACGACGAGGTGGAGTTGCAGCTTGCGTCTCCGGCTCCGCAGCCCGCGGTTGGAGTCGGTGGCCACTGGGTGCCGGACAACGCGACTGCTTCGCCGGCCGCTCCTGCGCCCCAGCCGACGGTTCAACCGGTCGCACCAATGTTCGTTGACGCAGCCACGCAGCCAGGTGGTCTTGAGGTGGCTCCGGAAGACAAAGGCGGCGCGGCTCACCTGAAGGCGATTCAAAAGAAAAATGCCCGCCGGCGAAACGTCGCCATCGTGGCTGGAGTTCTGACGGCGTGTGCTCTCGGAGGTGCGCTCTACGCAGCTCGCGATTTTGTCAACGACGTCAAGAAAGAGCAGGCAGAGGCTGCCACTCCGCAACGCGACGAGGAGACTGTTGCAGAGAAGGACGAGCTTGAGAAAACAACCGCGATCGCCAATGCGGCCAGCCCGACATCCGGGGAGAAGTTGAAACTCAATGGGCTTCCGCTCGGCGCCCGAATTCTGATCCACGTCCGTCCGGCCGAACTCTGGGCGGCAGGCTCGCGTGGCGAAGAATTTCGTTACTGCCTCGGACCGATTGGTGAGTGGGCCGAGGCAGCCATCAAAGAGTTCACGCAACGCGAGCCAGCAGAAATCGAGCAAATCCTGTTCGCCGTGATCCCCGGGGTCGTTGGCGAGCCAGCTCAGACGGCGGCCGTGTTCCGCTTCGTCGAAAAGCAGTCCAAGGCGAAACTCATTCTGGAATACGGTGGCGATGCCAACGAGGAGTTTGGATACAAGATATACGTCGGCGATACGAAAGCGTTCGCTCTGATCGATCTGCAGACGATGGCCGTCTGTCCGAAAGAGCTCGCATCTGAAATGGCACAGAGCATTCAGTACGCCAGTCCGCAGGACGACGGAATCGACGCGCTGATCCACGAAACGGACGTGGACCGCCATTTCAGCGTCCTCTTTGATCCGCGGAGCATCGCCAGACACCGGGATACGATGTTTCCGGAAATCGTCTGGCCGACGGTCGATCAGTTCAGTCAGTTTTTCAACGATGAGGAAGTTGAGACCGTCCTCTGGAGTCTGCATCTGGACGATCGAACGTTCTTCTCCGAAATCCTGATGAGGAACCGGACGATCATTAAAGAGCACCTTCTGCAGAAGGAAATGCGTAAGAAGCTCAAGCAGGCTCCGTACGACATCTGGCATATGGTTGAGAAAATGGACCCGAAGAAAGTGGGGCCGCGAAAACTGATCGGCCGCTTCCCCGCGATGACTCAGTTGTTTTCGAAGGCAACGATCGGCGGAATGGGCAGCCGGTACGCTCAGCTGGTGACATCGCTCGACGAACGGGCCGGTCCGAATCTCGCCCTGGGGGCCCTGCTGACCTGGGACGAGTCGACTCGGACAGACTTCACCAAAGACGCTCCGGTCCGCCAGCAGAGCACAGGCCCGAAGCTGCCTGATCTGATCGCCGACCGACTGAAAATGAAGATCGAAGTCGAATTCAACCGGACTCCGCTGCAGGACGCCTTTGCGTACATCGCAGAGGAATGCAAAACCGGCGTCGACATCGACGGCGACGCGCTGAAGGACAAGGGCTATACCAAGAACATGGCTCAGACGTTCAAGCTGGAAGGCAGCGGCCTCGAAGCGATCAAGAATATTCTTGACCGATATGACAGCATGTGCCTGGTGGTAGAGGAAGACAAAAAGCAGTTTCTGATCACCACCGTTTCATTCGCCGAGAAGAACGGACAGAAAGTTTTTGAGATTAAGTAGGAGCAGCTTCGGGAGGCTTCTCCGCCACCCAACAGTCCCTCGGGATCGAGTTCACGAATGCTCAAGGTCAGAACGATTGCCTGTCCGGTCTGTGCAACTCGGCTGAGGGTCCGTTCGCTCGACGCCGTTTCGGATTCGGATGCCTGTCCCGAGTGCGGCGCGTCACTCAAAGCGACCGCCGATCAGCAATCAGCCGATCTTCAGGCGACCGAGGCGGCGCCACTGCATCCGGCTCTGGTTCCGGCGAGCAACTCTCCCTGGCGTCCCGGTCCAGCCGGCATTGCCGCGGCCCTGACAGGACTGCTCGGGCTCGCGATCGTCGTCCCGTTGCTGGTTGGCTCTCCCGAGTCGCAATCCGGCGACGATTCAGTGCCGGGCGTCGCGTCTCAGAATCCAGGCTCGCAAACGGAGTCACCGCCGGTCTCCATTGCCGCAAAGGATGGCCCCCTCAAAGCGTCGAATGTCAAACCAGCGACGGCGGGTGCCGATGACTCACCGCAGACCGAAGTCGTCGTCGCCGCTCCTCCTGCCCCGGAAAAGGTCCACGATTCAGTCCCAGCAGGCTCTGAGATTTCGATCGTGCCTGACGGAATCAAAGTCGCCGTCGCCAGTGAGGAACCTGCTGAAAAAAGCCCGATCCAACAGGCATCCGTGGTCACCGTGGAACCGCGAACACCGTCGGCAGATGCGCCCGACAAGTCGAAAACTCCACCTGCCGCTTCGCAACCGACTCCCACGCCACCGGCATCGCTCGACGAACGGCTGGATGTGCCAATTGCGAAGTTCGCGCTTAAGAATCTGACGACACTCCGTTCCGTGCTGGAGACGGTCGAAATCATGGCCAACATTCAAATCGAAGCGTCGTCAGACGTGGACGAAGCCGTTTGGGAACGCGACGTGGCGTTCTCCCTTGACGACACGTCGCCACGAGGAATTCTCAACGAAGCTGCCAGCCGGTCCGGGCTCACCGTGACGGTCAGCGGCGACCGCGTCACCTTGAAGTCGGCTGACCGGTAGTCGTTCTCACTGAAGAGTTTCACCACGACGGGAGAGTCTGCTGATGAAGCAGGACGACATGCTGTGCTACTGCTTCCACGTTCGAAAACGGAAGATTGTCAACTTCATTCGAATCCATCAGCCGCGCGTCGCGAGCCAACTCAGCGAATGCGGCGGCGCCGGGACCGGTTGCGGATGGTGCATCCCATTTCTCAAACGGTGCTTCGCTCAGACCGACGATCAGATGACGGCTGAGGAATACGCAACGGCTCGCGGTGAATACATTCGAGCCGGAAACGGCAGGCCGCCCGCAGGAGCGATCCCGCCACCAGATGTCACACCATAGCTGCGTCTCCAGAACTGCCCGGCCGAAGAACGACCGTCAACGAAACACCCGAAGAGAGAACGATGATTTACAACAACATTCTGCTGACCGTGAAAAACGAGGCAAATATCGACACCGTTCGGGAACTGCTCGTCGAACAGGCCACGTTGTCTCGAGCGGAGCCGGGGTGTGCCCGCTTCGAGGTTTACCATTCGCGCGAGGATCGTTCGCTGTTCATCCTTGTCGAGCAGTGGGAATCCCAGGAGCACCTCGACGTTCACCGACAGGCAAAGTCGTGTGTCGAAGTTTACGCCCCGAAGGTGCTGCCGCTGGTGAATCGCGTGCCGCATCCGTCCGACCGCATTCTGTAGACGGCTGAGATTGCTGCGCGACGCCGGAATCATCGAGCCACGTCGGCTGTTCCCCTTTTGAGGCATCTTCGCTCAAGGTTTGCGCAGGACTTGAACGCACCTCCGTCCGGAACCGGCTCCGAATACGGACAGACGAGTTGAGCTTCGCGGGAACGAAAGTTGCTCCCGGACTCCGACCTCGTACTGGCGGTCGAATCACGCGACTCGTACGATGCCCGGCTTCCAGCCCTCCCGCATCCTGAAAGCAGACCTATGACACCGCGAGAAGTTCTCGCCCTGATTCGCGAACGGGAAATCCAGGCGGTTGATCTGCGTTTCATGGATTTCCCTGGAACGCAGAAGCACTTCACCGTTCCGGCACAGGCACTGTCTGAAGACAGTTTTGAGCGGGGTTACGGCTTCGACGGTTCGTCGCTTCGCGGCTGGCAGTCGATTAATGAGAGCGACATGCTGGTCGTTCCCGAGTCTGACACAGCCTACGTCGACCCGTTCATGACCAGAACGCTCGTTCTGACCTGCAACATTCAGGACCCGATTACTCGTCAGGACTACGCGAAAGATCCCCGCAACGTTGCCCGCAAAGCCGAAGCTTACATGAAGTCGACCGGCATCGCCGACGTTGCCAACTTCGGCCCCGAGCCGGAATTTTTCATATTCGACAACGTCCGGTTCGACCAGAACGAGCACGAAGGCTACTACCACATCGACAGCAGCGAGGGGCAATGGAACCGCGGTCGCAAACGTCGTGGCCCAGCCACCAACGCGGGTTACAGCATCCGGCACGGCGAGGGCTATCTGCCTGTCCCTCCGGCTGACACGCTGCAGGAAGCCCGCACCGAAATCATGCTCGCGCTGCAGGAGTGCGGGATCGAAGTGGAGGCTCAGCATCACGAGGTCGCCAGCGCCGGCCAGTGCGAAATTGATATCAAATACGGACCTCTGCTCAAGACGGCTGACGCGCTGCTCATGTTCAAATACGTCGTCAAAAACGTTGCCGCCCGGCACGGAAAAACGGCGACGTTCATGCCCAAGCCGATCTGGAATGACAGCGGCTCGGGACTGCATCTGCACATGTCGCTGTGGAAGGGCGGAGAGACGCTCTTTGCCGGTTCGAGATACGGTGGGCTCAGTGAGACAGCTCTGTTTGCGATGGGCGGAATTCTCGCTCACGCCCGAGCCTTGATGGCCTTCTGCTGCCCCACAACAAACAGCTACAAGCGGCTCATCGCGGGGTTCGAAGCGCCGATCAATCTGACTTACAGCTACCGGAACCGATCGGCTGCGATCCGGATTCCAGTACACAGCCCAAGCGCGGAGGACAAGCGGTTCGAATTTCGCTGCCCGGATTCCTCGTCCAATCCGTACCTCGCGATGTCGGCGGTTCTGATGGCCGCGCTGGATGGAATTCAGAATCACATCGATCCGGGCAAACCGCTGGATAAGGACATTTACGATCTCGATCCGGCCGAGCTCGACGACGTGGCCAAGACACCGGCGACTCTGGAAGAGTCGCTCGCCGCGCTCCGGCAGGACCACTCATTCCTGCTGCGAGGTGACGTCTTTACGGATGACGTCATTGACACCTGGATCTGGTACAAGACGGAAAAAGAGTGCGAGGCGCTCCGCCAGCGGCCTCACCCGTTTGAGTTTGCGATGTACTACGACATTTGACTCCGTTCGGAATGACTTTTATCAGTCGATCACGCCACAAAGTTCACCGCCGGAATCGATTCGTCACCGCAGCCATAGTTCCTCCGGCCCAGACCGATACTCGGAGCTTCTTCAGACGGCATGCCCAATCCAGCTCTGCCAGTTCTTGCCTTCGGTTTTTCCAGCCCGCTGATTCTTTCCGGGTTGGCACTGGCGTCGATTCCGGTCGTGATTCACCTGCTGCACCGGCGGAAGTACGTGGTGACTCCGTGGGCAGCCATGCAGTTTCTGATTCAGGCGACGAAAAAACAGTCGCGACGAATCCGACTTGAGAATCTGATTCTGCTACTGGTCCGAACGCTCGTTCTGATCCTGATCGTACTGGCTCTCGCGAGACCTCATTTCGACACGGAAACGGGAGTCATCGGAAACGAGCAGCCGGTCCACCGCATTCTCGTTGTTGATTCGACATTCAGCATGCAGCGAACCGGAGCGTCGAGCTTCATTGAAGGGGCGCCGATCGAAGCAATCTCTGATGGAGCACCGGTCACTCGGTTCGCTCAGGCAAAGAAAACGGCGCAGGCCATGGTGCAGAACGGATCGCGCGGTGACGCCTGGAGCCTCCTTCGGATCGCCGACTCATCGACATCGTCCGTCATCCAGACCCCCGCATTTCGAACGAATACGGTCGAGGAAGAAATTCAGGCACTCACCGTTTCGGATTCGCCCGGAAACCTCACTGCGACACTCGAAGCCGTCGCACAGGCAGTCAAACAGCTTCCCGAACTGCCTCGCAAAGAAGTCGTTTTCATCAGTGATCTGCAGTCTTCAATGTGGACTCCCGACGCACCGGAGTCGCTTGCCCGATTGAAATTACTCGTGAATCAAATCGGCCAAACCGCCAGCATCTCTCTCGTCAATGTTGCCGGTGCTGCGAGCAGCAATCTTGCCGTGACCGGCCTGGAGTCGGGTACGGAAATCGTCACCGTCGGCCAGACCATGAGTTTCCGTGCTGTCGTGCGAAACTTCGGGCAGACCATTCTGAGGGACCAGACGGTCGAACTGCTTGTCGATGGACGGCTCGTGGACACAAAACGGCTCGACCTGCCGCCCGGAATCGACACGCCGGTCAACTGGGATTACCAGTTTCTGTCAGCCGGCGATCATTCGGTCGAGATTCATCTTGAGGATGATGCACTGCCAGTTGACAACCGCCGCTGGATGGCAGTCCCGGTGCGGGAGCAACTTAATGTCCTGCTCGTCAATGGTCGGCCCGCCGGGAGGCCGCGTGATACAGCCACATTTTATGTCGAGCGGGCCCTCGCACCATCGACGACCAGCGAGCCATGGCAGGGAACCATTCGACCACAGGTCGTCGGGGAGAGCGAGCTGCAATCGGCAGGCCTCAGTCGGTACGACGTCGTTGTGCTCTGCGATGTCGGTTTGATCACAAATCGAGAGTCCACAATTCTGGAATCCTTCGTTCAGAGCGGCGGCGGCCTCATTGTTCTTCCTGGCGAGGCGGCCAATTCCGCCAGCTACAACACCCACCTGTTTCGCGGCGGCGAGGGAATTCTCCCCGCAGAAATCGGCGAGCTGACCGGAAGTGAAGCGGAGCCCCTCACCTTCGATCCGCGCGAGTTTTCTCACCCGATCGTCCGGGCCTTTCGTGGCAACCCCGGAGCTGGCCTGGAGGCGACGCTCACGTTCAAGTTTTTGAAACTCAAACCAACGGACGATGCACAGGTCGCGATGTGGTTTTCAGATGGCTCACCCGCTCTAGTCGAAATGCGAACGGGCTCCGGCCGAGTCATCCTTGCCGCAACAAGTGCCGACAGTCGATGGGGAACGTGGGCGATCTGGGCTCCCAGTTTCGTGCCGATGATGCACGAGCTGGTGCTCTTCGCAGCGTCGGGCCAGGCAAGAAGCCGACAGCTGAATGTCGGCGAGCCAATTGTCATGACACTGCCTCAACGACTGTTTGACCTGGAAGCTCGGGTCGAGCGTCCCGATGGGAGCGTCACAGGACTTCCACTGAATGACAGCGAGAATTTATTGACCGCTGCCTACGACAAGACCGATCGCGCGGGCATTTACCAGATCAAGTTTGGTTCCCCCCTGAATCGAACCGAACTTTACGCCGTGAACGTTTCGGAGAAAGAAAGCGACCTGGCAGTCGCCCGGGCGACAGACCTGTCCAATTCACTTTTCGCTGAGGTCAACGTCGCTCTGCGGGGAAATGGAGACCCGGTCAGCAGTGTTTTCCGATCGAGATCCGATTCCGGACTGTCAGTTCTGTCACGGATCCTCGCCTGGGCAGTGCTGTCGATTCTACTTCTCGAACCGCTGCTGGCCTGGCGATTTTCCTGGGGAATCCTCGCATTTGCCGCGGCAGCGGTCGCCGCAGTGCTGGCTCCAACGCTCGGTTGGGGTGCCATCGCTGTCGTCGGCCTTGCTGCTGCAGCGGGTACCGTCTGGCGGGCTCGATCGACGTCCAAAGCGTCTCAGCAGTCAGTTGCAGACTGAGAAATCTCACGCTATCGTCTCGCACTCTTTTCCGCTCGGCGGGCTGCGCGGAAGTTCTGTCTTCGCGCCCACGGACTGAATTTCCGACGAACTGGCTGTCAACAGGACGCGGCAGCAATTCAATTAACTCCTGTAGCTGTACGGACTTCTAAACGATGGCACATGATACGAAAAGTCTGGTGGTGGAGCCGCGTCTCCTCACCGGAACAGCAAATTCCCGGAGGCTTCGCAGCACAGGAAAAGTTCCTGCCACGCTCTACGGACTCAACCAGGACCCCGTTTCAGTCGCACTGGCTGGCGACGACATCACTCCAGTCGTCGTGTCAGGACACAAGATCGTCGACATTGAGGTTGAAGGCACGACATCCATCGCGATGATCCGTGAGGTTCAGTGGGACACGTTTCTGACTCACATCCTGCATGTCGACCTGCAGCGTGTCGATTCGGACACTCGTGTTGACATCGAGTTGGTTATCGTCATCCGTGGTGAGGTCAACGAAGGCGTCCTTGAGATCGTTGAGCGGTCCATCATGGTCAACTGCCCGGTCTTTCTGGTTCCCGATAGCCCGGTTGTCCGAGTGGGTTCTCTCAAGATTGACGATACAGTCACGATCGCTGACCTGGATTTCCCCGACAAAGTGAGTGTGGAACTCCCCGACGACACGGTCATACTTCGGGTGAACGAAGTACAGGATATTGAAATTGAGGCTGAAGATGTCTCATCAGCTCTCGAACCTGAAGTCATTGGACGCGAGTCCGAGGACGAGGACGAGGACGCAGAGTAATTTTTACTGCCGATCCCGCTGCGGATCTGGAGTCGTCTGACCAGGATTCGCATCATGAAACTCATCGTGGGACTCGGGAATCCTGGTCCTCGATACAACCTGACACGGCACAATGTCGGTTTCGACGTGCTCAACGCGTTTGCTGACCGTCATTTTTTTCCAACCTGCCGGTCGCGGTTTGACGGACTTGTGACTGACCATCTGGTCGATGGCGAAAAGGTGGTGCTGCTGGCTCCTCAGACATACATGAATGCCAGCGGCAGGTCAGTACGACAGTGTGCTGATTTCTTTAAAGTTGAACATCAGAATATTCTTGTCCTGCTTGACGATATGAACCTCGATCTGGGGCGACTTCGGATGCGGCAGGGAGGTTCGGCGGGTGGCCAGAAAGGTCTGGCAGATATCATTCGTCATCTTGGAGTCGATCAGATTCCTCGACTGCGAATTGGAATCGGTCGCCCCCCAGGGCGGATGGCTGCGTCTGATTTTGTTTTACAGCAGTTTACCGATGATGAGCGAATCGAAATTGACGTCTGCATCTCGGAATGCGTTGCTGGTGTCGAATGCTGGATAAAAGACGGACTGAGTGCAGCGATGAACTCGCTCAATCCTTCGAAAGAAAAAACGGGCGAGTAACCGCAGCTTTTGCAGGTTGCTCCGAAGCTGGATTCATACGGACTGAGCCAAAAGTTTCGGACGAGTCGCCACAATGGTGACTTGCCCATACCCCATCCGAAACTGGCTCGAATTAAACCAGACCTGATTGCCACCAGGCGATTGTGGTCACATCGAGAGGGGTCACTGAATTGGCTCAAGCTTATTATGAAGGCATGTTTATCCTCGACAGCGGCAAGTTCGGGGCCGATCTCGAAGGCGCAGGGAAAGAAGTCCTGGGCATCATCGAGAAGGTTGGCGGAACGGTAGTAACACATCGACCGTGGGAAGACCGCAAGCTCGCCTACCCGATCGGGAAACACCGCAAGGGTCTTTACTACCTGACGTTTTTCACAGCAGAAAGCACTGCTGTGAACGACATTCGGGGAATTGTAAAGCTCAACGAAAACGTTGTGCGGCATATGATTCTCAGCCACGATAAAGGTCTCTTCGACCAAATGGTCGAAATGCTTGGTGGCGGCGACGCGTTTCGACACGTCACCGACGAACCGGCGCCGACGGAAGCTTCCGACAGCAAAAAG
This sequence comes from Planctomycetota bacterium, assembly GCA_027623235.1. Taxonomy (GTDB): domain Bacteria; phylum Planctomycetota; class Planctomycetia; order Planctomycetales; family Planctomycetaceae; genus JAQBVJ01. Next base: position 82,194 of record JAQBVJ010000011.1, on the reverse strand, counting down.
GATGCACCGAAAAAGGAAGCTCCGAAAGTGGACGCACCGAAAGAGGACGCGCCAGCAGCGGACGCCTGAGAATCAACCGCGTTTCTGGATGTCTGACACTCGTTTCAGGAGGATCACAAGATGGCCAGTTTCAACAAAGTCATCCTGATGGGAAATCTGACTCGCGACCCCGAAGTTCGATATACGAGTTCGGGAACTGCAGTGACCGAGGTTGGTCTCGCTGTGAATCGAACGTGGTTTGACAAGCAGGCAAACGAAAGACGCGAGGAAGTCACGTTTGTCGATGTGACACTTTGGGGACGGACAGCCGAAGTGGCGGGCGAGTACCTCGCAAAAGGACGTGGCGTTCTCATTGAAGGACGACTCCAGCTTGACCAGTGGGACGACAAAGAAACTGGCCAGAAACGAAGCAAACTGAAAGTTGTCGGAGACAGCATGACGATGCTGCCGAGTGGAGGAGGCGGGGGAGGCGGTCCTCGACCAGCGGGAGCGTCAACGCAGGCCTCGACTCCGGATCAAGGTGGATTCGAACCATCGGGAGGCGGAGCTCCGCACGACGAAGTCCCTTTCTGAAAACAACGAGAATTCTGACGACCGGCATGGATGGCCGGACGTGGTCTCACAATAAACAAACAATCAGATTCTGGAATAACCATGCCACGGAAAACACGAATCAAATCAGTGGAACCCGGTTCACGCCGGCGAATCACGGAATTGCTGCTTGCAGAGCGAGTCGCGAATCTTGGGGAACAGGGTGAAATCGTTCGCGTTCGCGCGGGATACGCTCGCAATTATCTGATTCCTCATGGCTACGCGACGATCGCCACAGAGCACAACAAGAGGATGGTCGATCTGCATCGCTTACGGCAGGTGGACGCTGAGAAGGACAAGGTCAAAAACCTCAAGTCCCTGGCTGACCGCATCAGCAAGTACAGTGTCACGATCGAGGCCAACGCAAACAGCGACGGTCAGTTGTACGGCTCGATCCTGGCCGCTGACATCAGCAAGCAACTGAAAGCTGCCAACTTTGCGGTTGAGCCGGGACACATCAAACTGGATGGCCCGCTGAAGGAGACCGGCATGTTCTCGGTGCGGATTGATCTTGGGTTCAGTGTCGAGACTGAGGCAAAAGTCTGGGTCGTCCCGAAAGCGGCAGATGCCAAGTGATCGAAGTTGACCCCTCAGTTGTGGATACTGAGGTGGAAATAAAAAACCTCAAGTGTCAGCCCTGTTGACAATTGTCACGAGTCTGCGAACCTCCAGCCCGACCGATTTCGGTCGGGCTGTTTGCGTCTCTGCTCGCATTTTCTGCACGTTTTCGAACCTCGAACTCGACGGATCGCCATGAGTAACGGAAAACCGCGGCGTGATAAACGGCCGGAAGGACCGCCGGCAGGATTTGCCGGCAAGCTGCCTCCGCAGAATGTTGAAGCCGAGCGAGGAGTGCTTGGCAGTCTGCTCCTTCAAAACGAGACGATCGACGAGGTCGCGGAGATTCTGCAGGCTCAGCACTTTTACAGCGACTCTCACCAGCGACTCTACGCCGCGATCATGAGCCTCCACGAACGGGGAGTTCGGGGAATCGACGCGGTCACACTGAACGAAGAGCTGACAAGGAACAACGAAACCGAGGACACAGGCGGGGCGGACTACCTCGTCGAGATTCTCGAAGCTGTCCCGCACGCCGCCCACGCCCGCTACTACGCCGACATTGTCCGCGACAAGTGGATTCAGCGATCGCTGACCTACGCCTGCAGCGAAATCCTTGCGGAGTGCTACGAGGGTAGCCGCGACACCGAGGATGTCCTCGCCACGGCCGAGCAGAAGATCTTCTCAATCCTTGAGTCGCAGGAACACGTCGACAGGATGAACCTTGGCGACATCCTGCTGCAGACATTTACGCGAATCAACGAACGGCTGGAGAAAGAAGGGTCAATCAGTGGCCTCCCGACCGGCTTCACTGAACTCGACAAACTGCTCAACGGCTTTCAGGCGAGCGAGCTGATCATTCTCGCTGCTCGACCGAGTATGGGCAAAACGGCTCTCGTGTGTAACATCGCCGAAGCTGTTGCCGCAACCGGCGAGCCCGTTCTGCTGTTCAGTCTGGAGCAGTCGAGGCTCGAACTGGCAGAGCGGCTACTTTGCATCCGTGCCAAGGTCAACGGCCATCGCCTGCGGGGCGGCGAGCTGGACGAGATTGAGCACGACGCCTTGATGAGGGCCTCACAGGAGCTCAGTGAGTATCCAATGTGGATCGATGATGCCCCCGGACGAACGATGGCTCAGATCGGCGCCATCGCCCGTCGACTCAAGCGACGTGGCGGGCTCAGTCTGATCATCATTGACTATCTGCAGCTCATCGAACCGGAAGACAAGCGGGCGCCGCGAGAACAGCAGATTGCACTGATCAGTCGCCGGTTGAAGTTCCTCGCAAAGGAAGTCGAAGCGCCGGTCATCGCTCTGGCACAGCTCAATCGCGGTGTTGAGCTGCGAGAAGACAAGCGCCCTCGACTGGCCGACCTTCGCGAAAGTGGATCGATCGAACAGGACGCGGATGTCGTCGCGTTTCTCCATCGTCCCGCCGCGTACGATCCGGAAGATCGACCGGGCGAAGCGGATGTCATTATCGCAAAAAACCGAAGCGGACCGACCGGCAACTGCACGCTCGCCTGGCTCGACAAAACGATGCGGTTTGGCGATCTCTCACGCGTTCCTGATGAAATTGCCCAAGGGGGCTTCTGAACGTGGCAGACACTCTCCCGAGTCTCTTTGAACTCTCCGAAGCCGAACTCGTCACCTGGTGCGAGAGCCATGGCGAACGGGCATTCCGGTCGCGGCAGATCCGTCGGTGGCTGTTTCAAAACCGCGCTGCCTCGTTCGACGAAATGCTCGACCTCCCGCAGAAACTCCGCCAGCAACTGGCCGAGGAGTTTTCATTCTTTTGTGGCGAGGTTGTGCAACAGCAGGTTGCGACAGACCGAACGCAGAAGCTGCTCATTCGACTGCCGGATGGAAACACAGTCGAGTGTGTCCTCATGCGGGAAACCAATCGCCGGACCGTCTGTATCAGCACACAGGTCGGCTGTGCGATGGGCTGCGTCTTTTGCGCGAGCGGGATGCTCGGACTGAAACGGAACCTCACGCGCGGAGAAATCCTCGAGCAGATCCTGCGAGTCGACCGGCTGCTGGACGACGACGAGCGGCTGACAAATATCGTCGTCATGGGAATCGGCGAACCTTTGCAGAATCTGCCGCAGCTGTTGCCAGTGCTCGAAGAAGTGACAGCGGACAGCGGCCTCGCGATGAGTCCTCGCCGTGTGACGATCTCCACTGTTGGTCTTCCAGAAAGAATCAGGGAGCTGGCAACTCTCAACAAACCGTTTAACCTGGCGGTCTCACTGCACGCTGCGACGGATGAGCTGCGAAACGAACTCGTCCCCGTGAACGACAAAATCGGTGTTGAGTCCATTCTGGCGGCCGCCGACGAGTACTTTCAGATCACGGGTCGGCGGATCACTTACGAGTACGTCCTGCTCGGTGGAGTGAACGATCAGCCGAAGCACGCTCATCAGCTGGCGGACCTGCTGGCCGAGCGGAATGCTCATGTCAACCTGATTCCCATGAACGATGTCGAGACGCTGCCGTTTCGGGAGCCATCACAACCGGAAACTGAAAACTTCGCGGCGATTCTCGAATCTCGCGGAACAGCAGCGACCGTTCGGAAGCGCAAAGGCGCCGACATCGACGCGGCGTGCGGGCAACTTCGACTGAAGAAGGAGCAGACCGATTCGCTTCCGATCGTCCATTCCTGACCGCCGCTTCCTTGTCACTGACCGTCGCTCTTAATCGCGAGGCAGAAGCAGCTCGCACGCGGACGAACGGGTCCCTGCCAGCGGCTGATTGGCAGCCGGACGGAATGTAAACACTGCCGAGTATTTCGTGTCCGAGGTCCGGTTTCGCGACGCGGCATGCAGTGTTTTCGCGTGGAAAAACAAGACGTCCCCCGCACTGAGAGTGACCGCCTGGCGGGACTCCAGCAGTTCCTGATTCTCCGGCGCATCGGCTCGGAAAAACAGTCGCTCGTCGAGCTGATTCGGACCGAAGTCGATCCGATGCGAACCAGGAATCACGAACAGCCCACCGTTTTCCGGATGTTCCTCGCCAAGAGCCAGCCAGACGCTGATCAGTTCCGGTTTGTCGAACGACCAGTAGCGCATGTCGCGGTGCCAGCCAGTGTCGCTGCTGAATCGAGGCTGCTTGGTCATCACGCAGTTGTGATGGGTCAGCGGCATGACGACGCTTGAACCAAGCAGTTGCTTCAGTCGCTGCAGAAGCGGCCGACAACTGACCCAATCCGTGAAAATAACATCCCGTGCATGAGCCTGCTTCAACCGGCGAACCGTGCGTCCGCCGGGCGAGTCGACTGAATCCGGCGAGCCTGGGTAATCCACGTCGGCCTCGAATTCGACAGGGCCAACCTGCCGTGAGACGTGATCTCGGGTGACGGCCAGCATCCGACCGCAGATTTCCGCGGGAGCCAGCTGCCGCGAAATCACAAATCCGTTCTGCGAAAACGCACTCAGTTCTTCCTGGGAAAATTCCGGCAGCGCGGCTCCATCCCGAGACAGCAAAGTGGATTCAGGCAGAACGGACGACATCTGAACGGGCTCCGAATGAGGCTCGCGGATCGTTGCGACGAACGGTCGGAAGATCAAGAGTGAGACATCCAACGTGGCACAGGGTTCGGGGGCTCGCCGATCCAGAGGGCGTTACCACAAGGTGTATCCGCCGTCGATCACGAACGAAGCACCGGTCACGTAGCGTGCGGCATCGCTGGCGAGGTAAATGGCGAGCGGGCCAAGATCCTCGGGTTGGCCAAAATCGCCCATTGGAATCTGCTCGCGGAATGCCGAAATCACATCCGGATTCTCCTTGGCCCATTTCACGTTCGGCTCAGTCATAAAGCCGCCAGGACAAATCGCATTCACGGTGATTCCATGAGGTGCCCAGTCGGCCGCTGTTGCCCGCGTGAACTGAATGACCGCAGCTTTCGACGTCTCGTAGCTGCGGCCGCCAATTCCCCGATTGACGACCATGCCGGAAATCGACGCGATGTTGATGACTCTCCCCCCTGCCCCGCGTTCAACCATCGCGCCGCCAATCAGCTTCGTCGTGAGAAACGTGCTGGTCAGATTGAGGTCAAGAATCTGCTGCCAGACTTCCAGCGGCATTTCAGTTGTGGCTGTTGGAACTCGCCGACCGCCAACATTGTTAATTAGAATGTCGATTGGTCCGAGCTGATCGAGCGCCTCTCGACACGCCCGTTCACAGTCGGCCATGTTGCCGATGTCCGCCTGGATCGTGCTGCACTCGCGACCGAGATCTTTAATTTCGCCGGCCGTTTCGTCGAGGCTCGGCGCGTCTCGACCGACGAGAATGACATCAGCTCCAGCATCGGCAACGGCGAGTGCCATCTCACGCCCAAGACCTCGGCTGCCACCCGTGATGAACAGTCTTTTTCCGTCGAGCCGAAATCGATCGAGTACGCTCATGATGTCTCCTCAAGTGGTGCTCGACTCTGGCAACGCCGTGCACTCATACATGTTTCGGTGTCGTGGCGAAAACAGTCCGACGTGATTAAATGGACGGAGTGCCTCTTCGCAGAGGGTCTCAAAGTCTGACGCCGCCATCTGACCGGAGACCGCCGACAAAGTGGTGACCGCCTGCCGCATCTGCTCATCATCGGCACAAAGGAAAGCCTGTTCAATCGCGCGAGGGTTATCGAGCCGCCTTCTTTCGTAAGTCGTCGCCGCGGCAAAGTAGCACATCGAGAATGCCGTGAACTTTCTGAAATCCGCCAGGCACTCGTAGCAGCCGTGAACGAGCGTGTCGATCCACTCAAGTTCGCGTGAGACATTCTCGCTGTAGGCGGACAAACCGGCATTGCGGTCCGGTCCGGCCGGAAGCTGAGTGAGGATCCGCGTCAGCCGCTCAACACCGGACAGCGTATGGGCAATCCCCGTGCTGTGAAGAGGGTCGACGAAGCCGGCGGTTGACGGAAGAAGAGCCCAGTCAGCACCAGCGACGGCTCGGTTCATCCTCTGCAGCTTGCCAGTTCGAATGAGCTCCGGATGAACCAGTTCCGCATCGCGAAATGCATTTTGAATTGAGGGATACTTGGCGAGCAGCTCATCCCACTCAACACGGGCGGTCAAATTTTCATCAAACGGCTTTCGCGCTTCATCAATAACAAAGCCGACACTTGTCAGTCCATTGTGAAACCGCAACCACCACATCCACCCCTCTTCCAGAAGGTGATGCATCGCCGAGTCATCGCAGCGGAATGGGTGCTGTCCTGTGCTGGACGGATCAACGGTCGCGAGTACGTCGCTCCACAACGGCAGCGATCTGACGTGAGCAAAGATCGAGCGTGTGCTGGTTTGTAGCCGGACCGGGTCTGATTCGACTCCGCCGCAATTGACCAGCGCCTGCCCGGCACCCGTGGCATCAACGACAAAATCGGCTTCGATCGTTCTGGCGAGTCCGTCGCGTTTCAGTTCGAAAGACCAGCATCCCGCGCGTCTCGTCGCTGAGCGGATCTCCGTCTCTTCGAGCAGCACGGCTCCGTGCTCCTGAGCGCGCCGCGCGAGAAAGCTGTCGACCTCGGCTCGATACCAGTGTGTGTCGCCAACCTGATCACTGACGCTGGCCGCGACGAGCAGCTGGTTGTGATTCTCGCGGTCAGGATTGAGGTGCTCCCCGGCGCGGTGAGCGAAGTACGAGAACCCACGCTTAAGTCCACATCGCATCCCTGGCCACGTCTCCCGCCAGGTCCCAAATCGCGACAGCGCAGCCAGTTCGGGCAAGCCGTACTCTGCGGCAAGAGTCCGCAGAATGAGATTAGCAGCGGGTGTGGATGACTCGCCGATCGCGAATCGAGGATGCCGGGCACGGTCGATCACCACAGTTCTCAATCCCGCAGTCTGCAACAGCCACGAGATCAGGCTCCCCGAGAAGCCGCTCCCAAGAACAGCGACATCGAAATGATCTCCTGTTGCCAATCCAGCGTCGGGCACAGTTTCTCCCTCGTTCTCCCTCGCGAATTCTCCCTGACTACTCAGTGCTACTGACGATACAACTCGCGATTAACTTCGCCCGCTCCCGTAAAGCGGAGTGGTCTCGATCGCTGGTTGTTTCGCCGTGGCTGAGGGAATCGTACGATACCTCGCTTCGATTCCGCTACTTTGTCCCACCGAGATTCTGATGACCGAATTCGACCTGTCTTCAGTGACCTATCGAGCAGCCTCGACTGAGGACGTTGATTCACTGGCTGCATTCATTGAGCCATTCGTCGCAGAGGGCCGGCTGCTGCCGAGGACGACTCGAGAGCTGCACGAGCTCTTACCCAACGGCTTCCTCGCGGAATTGGCCGGACAAATTGTGGGCTTCGCCGCTCTGGAGATTTACTCCAGCAAGCTGGCGGAAATTCGCAGCCTGGCAGTCACTCTCTCGCTACAGGGAAAAGGGGTCGGCCGCGAACTCGTCTCTCGGTGCGTTCAGCGTGCGGAAGAGGAATCAGTTCTCGAAGTCATGGCCATTACCTCGACCGATGAATTCTTTCGGAACTGCGGCTTCGATTTCACCCTGCCTGGAGAGCGGAAAGCGCTCTTCATACAGACTCGCAGCACATGAGACTTCGAGCGACAGACCCTGCGAATTTCGGCTCTTCAGTCTCGCTCGCGGGAATTATCGCATTTTACACAGTTTTGGTTGTGTAAAATGTGTCTTGCTCCTACCATGCGTCGATCTTCAGTTGGCACCGCCTCTTTAAAAACAGAGATTCCTATGCGAGTTGCTGTTGACCGCAACGACCAGATTTTCCTTGAGCAACTCCACCGCATGTGCGGTGGGAGTGTGCGGGAAATCTGTGACAGCGTTGGAGTTACGGCGACTGCGGTGCGACAGCGGCTGACTCGGTTAGAGGCCGGAGGGTTGATCATTCGTGAGACGGTCAAGTCCGGACGAGGACGCCCCCGACACGTTTATCGAGTCAGCGATGGCGGACTGAGACACCTCGGTGAGAACTACCGTGACCTTGCACTCGTCCTTTGGCGAACTCTTCACCAGATCGAAGATCCGGCAGTTCGAGCGACTCTGCTTTCCGCTGTTCGCGACGAATTTGTACAACGTTATGGCCGAGTGAACACTGACAGTCCTCTCAAAAATCGAATTCAGCAACTTCAGGAAGAGCTCACGAGTCAAGGATTTGATTTTGAGCTGGATGCAACCGGCGGGCTGCCAGTCCTGCGGGAAACCAGTTGCCCTTACCAGGACCTTGCCTCGATTGATCCATCCATCTGCGAAATGGAATCCGATGTTTTCAGCCGGATTCTGAATGCGGATGTCTCACTTTCACAGTGTTGCCTCGATGGGCATGCCCATTGCGAATTTCATATTTCAGAACGACCAAACCAGGACCGTTCGGCGGCTGACAATTAGGCCGGCTGCCACACGATTCTCGATAGAAAGAACGCGTTAAATCCAGATTTTCATGACGGTTGCAAGCGGCCAGGTGGCTGTTATTGTTTCCGCCCGAAGCGACCGGACGCTCCGTCCGGATGGAAGCTGGACTCGACGAACAGGCGAAAACGATGAGCTGGATCGAAGGACGATTCGAAGAAAACGTCATCCTGTCAACTCTCGAACAGGGCATGAACTGGGCCAAGGAATCGAGCATCTGGCCGATGACCTTTGGCCTTGCCTGCTGTGCCATTGAGATGATGGCGACAGGAGCCAGCCGCTACGACCTCGACCGTTTCGGAGCCGGAGCGTTTCGGGCGAGTCCGCGTCAGGCGGACCTGATGATCGTGGCCGGAACTGTCACATTCAAAATGGCCAGCCGCGTCCGTCGACTTTACGAGCAGATGCCCGATCCGAAATATGTGATCGCGATGGGTGCCTGCACTGTCGGCGGCGGACCGTACTTCAAGTGGGGTTACCACGTCGTCAAGGGTGTCGACCTGGTGGTCCCCGTTGACGTCTACGTTCCAGGTTGCCCTCCGCGACCGGAAGCTCTTCTCGAAGGCATCATGCGGATCCAGGACAAAATCAAAGCGCGGAAACTTGGTCGGGACGTTCAGGAGAACATCCCGGTTCCGCACCACCACGGTGTCGCGGCCGTACCCCGCGTACCGGAAATCGTTGAGGTATAGTGTGCCTCGCCATTTTCTGGCGAGTACGAATTGAGAGTGGAGTGCCGTCTTTCGGGACTGGCATCACCACAGCCTCTGCGACAGTCAGTTCTATTCTCGAGCGCCTCACAAAGGTCGCCAGTTGCTCTCTCAGTACGGATTGAGGGGGAGCGGAAGTTTCAAGAATTCAGGCAGACTATGTCCGTTCTCAAGATCACTGACCTGCACGTCTCTGTCGAGGAAACTCCGATTCTCAAGGGAGTCAACCTTGAGATCAGCCAGGGAGAAATCCACGCACTCATGGGACCCAACGGTTCCGGCAAAAGCACACTCGCTTACGCCCTCGCTGGTCACCCGAAGTACACAATCACGGGTGGCAGCGTTGAAATCGACGGGACTGAGCTCAACGAACTCGATGCCAACGAACGATCGCGGCTCGGGATGTTTCTCGCATTCCAGTATCCCGTGACGATTCCGGGTGTCCGTGTGGCGGATTTCCTGCGTCACGCCGTGACCAATGTTCGCAGCCCGGATCGGAAAGAGGGCGAAGGCCTGATGCCGATGCGTGAGTTCCGCAAGGAGCTTCGCGATCAGATGGAGGAACTCGATATGGAGACAGAGTTCGCCCGGCGGTACCTCAATGAAGGATTTTCTGGTGGCGAGAAAAAGCGGATGGAGATTCTGCAGCTCGCGATGCTGCGACCGAAGTTTGCGATTCTCGACGAAACCGACAGCGGCCTCGACAGCGACGCGGTGAAGGTTGTTAGTGAGGGAGTCAATCGTCTGTGCGGTCCTGGAATGGGCGTGCTGATTATTACTCACCACGAACGGCTGCTTGAGTTCAACAAGCCGCAGTTCACACACGTAATGTTAGCTGGTCGGATCGTCGAAACCGGCGATGCTCAGCTTGCTCATGAACTTCACGCCAACGGATACACATCGGTCCGGGAACGTCATCCGGAAGTGGCGGCTGAAGAAACTCAGGAAGAAGCGGCGGCCGTGGTGTAGTTCAGGCTCCGCCTGACGGAATCACGATTCGAAAACGACAACTTCGTCAGGCACAGCCTGACCTGCGATGAACACTCAAACTCAAGGGAAATTCAGCCATGTCGACTGACCTTCAAGCTGATCCCAGTGTTGGCGATTACCAGTTCGGATTTCACGATCCGACCGATTCCTACACGTTCAAAAGCCGCAAAGGCCTTGACCATGAAATCGTTGAGCAGATTTCTCAGCTGAAGAACGAGCCCGACTGGATGCGGGATTTCCGCCACAAGTCGCTCGACATTTTCTTCGCGCGGCCCATGCCGAACTGGGGCGGCGATCTGGATCAGATCGACTTTCAGAATATCTATTACTACATGAAGGCGTCTGACAGGCAGGAGAAAAACTGGGACGACGTGCCGGAAGATATTCGTAAGACCTACGACCGAATTGGTATCCCGGAAGCCGAAAAGAAGTATTTGTCCGGCGTCAAAGCGCAGTACGAATCTGAGGTCGTTTACGGCAGCCTTCAGGAAGACCTGGCAGAAAAAGGAGTTCTCTTCACCGATACCGATTCGGCACTGAGGGAGCACCCGGAAATCTTCCGCGAGTATTTTGCGTCGATCATCCCCCCGGCCGACAACAAGTTTGCCGCGCTCAACTCAGCAGTCTGGTCCGGCGGCTCATTCATTTACGTTCCGCCAGGTGTCCACATTGAATTTCCGCTGCAGGCCTACTTCCGAATCAACTCGGAAAACATGGGGCAGTTCGAACGAACGCTGATCATCGTCGATGAGGGCGCGTCCGCTCACTACGTTGAAGGCTGTACGGCTCCCACCTGGAGTGCCGACAGCCTCCACTCGGCTGTGGTTGAAATCGTCGTCAAACGGCGCGGCCGCTTCCGCTACACGACGATCCAGAACTGGTCCAACAACGTCTACAACCTCGTGACCAAGCGGGCGATGGCCTACGGCGATTCGCTCATGGAGTGGGTCGACGGCAATCTCGGTTCGAAGCTCACGATGAAGTACCCGGCCATCTACCTGATGGAACCGGGCGCCCGGGGTGAGACTCTTTCGATCGCGTTTGCAAACAAAGACCAGCATCAGGACGCTGGAGCTAAAATGGTGCACTGTGCACCGAATACGTCGAGCCGTGTCATTTCAAAGAGCATCTCCAAAGGTGGAGGTCGAGCCAGTTACCGCGGTCTGGCAAAGATTGAAAAAGGCGCAACCAACTGCAAAACCAACGTTGTTTGTGACGCTCTGATTCTCGATTCGGACAGTCGCAGCGACACTTATCCGTATATCGAAGTCGAAGAAGACGACGTCGTCATCGAGCACGAAGCGAGTGTTTCGAAAATCGCCGAAGAACAACTCTTCTACCTGATGAGCCGAGGGCTTTCAGAAGCGGAAGCCTCGGCCATGATCGTCACGGGATTCATCGAACCGCTCGTCAAAGAGTTGCCGATGGAATACGCCGTCGAGATGAACCGACTGATCGAACTTCAGATGGAAGGCTCGGTCGGATAGCAGGCAGCCATCACTCCAGGTGGTCACCCGCAAAATCAAAGGGTGCGTCTCAACGTACCAGGACTCAATCCACCCACAGGTGCGTCACGACGCGCCCTACGAGAGCCGCCGGCTCGGTCTGCAGCAATGAGCGAATTGACAGCCACCACGACCAGTATTCCAACCGGCTTCACCTCCGAGGTTTTCGAGGCATTCCTTCAGACTCGGGACGAACCGGATTGGGTGACGGATCGACGCCGGGACGCGTTCTCTCTCTTTCAAAAGCTGGAAGCCGAGGAGCTTGACCCTGAAGAGTGGAAGCGAGTTCCGCTGCGTGCCTTTCGCTCCGGCAAATTCCAGCTGCAGTCCGAAGTTGCAACACCGACTGGCCTCTCCACTCTGATGCAGGACCGGGCCGAATTCGCGGGAGCGGTCATTCATCTCGACGGACATTGCCTCCGACAGTCGATTTCCGATTCGCTGCAGGAAAAGGGAGTCATTTTCGGTGGTCTCTCCACCGTTCTTCGCGAACACGGTGACGTGATCAAGCCGCACCTGGCAACTCGCGGAGTCACGGCGGAAACCGACCGTTTTTCCGCCTGGCACGCGGCCTTCTGGACAGGCGGCACGGTCCTGTACGTGCCACGGGGCGTCACAATTGACGAGCCGCTTTACAGTCTGATTAGCCTCGCACGGGACGGCGCCGCGGACTTCAGCCATACCCTGGTGATTCTCGAAGACGACGCTGAGGCCACGCTGCTTGAAGAAACATCTTCGGAATCGGAAACGGCTGCTGGTCTTCATGTTGGAGCCGTTGAGCTTCTGCTCGGTCGAGAGGCACGGCTGCGTTATGTGCAGCTGCAGAACTGGAATTCAAAGACCTGGCACTTCGCTCATCAGTGCGGTCGAGTTGAGAGCAGCGGTTCTCTGCAATGGACCGTCGGCGGACTCGGATCCAGGCTGGCTCACATTCATCAGGACGTACACCTCGACGGTCGCGGCGCCGAAGCCCAGGTCAACGGTGTCACATTTGCCACGGGCAAGCAGACACTCTCGTACTACACACAGCAGACTCATAACGCGCCGGACACTCGCTCCGATCTGCTCTACAAAGACGTGCTGCGTGACAATTCGCGAGTTATCTGGCGTGGCATGATCAAGGTTGAGGCCGCAGCTCAACAAACCGACGGATACCAGCGGAACGACTCACTCATGCTGAGCCCGACGGCTCGCTGCGATGCGATTCCAGGCCTGGAAATTGAAGCCGACGATGTCCGCTGCACTCACGGCGCGACTGCTGGGCGAGTGGATGTCGATCAGGTTTTTTACGCGATGTGCCGAGGCCTCACCGAATACGAAGCGATGCACATGATCGTGCAGGGCTTTTTCCAGACAGTCACCGATCGAATTCCGGTCAAGCTCGTTCGGGAAACGCTCGACAAGGCCGTCGAAAGAAAACTCGGAATCGGCAACTGAGACTGGTCGTTGTACCGCCGTCAGGCGGAAACCTCGCAGCGAGCAACGGAAGACTTCGGCAACGCCACTCAGGCTTTGACCCCACAATGTCCGCCTGAAGGCGGAACGACAATCAGGTATCGAACCATGGCTGACTTTGAACAGGTCGCGTCCGTTGACGAAATCAAACCCGGTGGGCGGCTGTCTGTTTTTTACGATGACGAGATCCCGATCCTGCTGATTCAGGCTGACGACGGGACTTACCTGGCCGTTGAAGACGTCTGCTCTCACGACGGGCAGCCTCTCACTGACGGCCCGATCGAAAACGGACAGATCGTCTGCCCTCGCCATGGAGCCCGTTTCGACCTGAATACCGGCGAGCCAACGTGTATGCCGGCAACCTCGGGCATCTCGACATTCGAAGTCAAAGTCGAAGACGGTGAGATTCTGGTTCGGCCTCGTGAAGCAGGTCCGGCAACTCAGAACACTAAGAATGTCGCCCCGGTTTCTCTGCCGACTACGGACGCCGATTCGTCGTGCTGCAAAGAGACGGCCGGGACGGTTGCTGACGCTGGTACCGGTGAGACCACAGCGGCCTGTGAAGAGTCAGACGAATCTGGTGGGGAAAAGTCGCTCGATGAGAAAATGATTGAGGCACTGCGAACAGTGATCGACCCGGAACTGATGATCAATATTGTGGACCTCGGTTTGATCTACTCGGTAAATCACGACGGTAAGAACGCCTACGTCGACATGACCCTCACCAGCCCCGCCTGCCCTGCTGGCCCGCAGATCGTGCAGCAGGCCAAGATGTCGCTGGAACGTCTGCGACTCGTCGACAACGCGGAGATCAAGCTCGTCATGACGCCACCGTGGACTCCCGAACGGATGACCGACGAAGCGCGGGACCATCTCGGAATCTTCTAAGCCGGCGCGGTCACTTGCTCACGCTTCCAATAGCCAGGCGAGCACGCCTTTCGCCAGGTGCATCCGGTTTTCGGACTGCAGAAAGACGATGCTCTGTTCGCCGTCCATGACTTCGTCGGTGACTTCGAGGCCTCTTCGCGCGGGGAGGTCGTGCATGAACCGGCAGGTACTCGGAGCGGCGGCGAGGAGTTTCGCGTTCACCTGAAATCCAGCGAACGCGGCATTGCGTTTCTGAGCTTCCGCCTCCTGCCCCATGCTGGCCCACACGTCGGTATAGATGACATCGGCGTCCTTGACCGCTTCCATCGGGTCGTGTGAATACATGAATTGCGAGTCTGGATAGCACTTCCTGATTTCGGCAAAGATGGTTTCATTTAGTTCGTAGCCGACCGGGCAGGCAAGTGTCATCGGCAGGCCAAGCATGGAACTGAGGATCGCCAGTGACGCCGCTACGTTGTTGCCGTCTCCCACAAACACGATCTTTTGTCCGGAGAGTTCACCGAAAACTTCCTGTACGGTGAAGTAATCCGTGAGGGCCTGGCACGGGTGATAGTCGTCCGACAAACCATTAATCACGGGGCAAGGAGCCCACTCACAGAACTCCTCGATCGTCGTGTGAGAGAACGTACGCAGCACAATCGCGTCTGAGATTCCGCCAACCACGCGAGCAACATCGGCAAGAGACTCGCGACCGTAAAGACCGGCATCCTGAGCCGTGAAAAAGACGCTTTCGCCGCCGAGGTGTACCATTGCCGCGTCGAAACTCAGCCGGGTCCGTAATGAAGGCTTGTCGTAGATTTGGGTCAGGACCCGGTTCTTCAGGACCGCCGGACGGTCTCCCTTCGCGGCGAGAGCCTTCAATTCTGTGGCCCGAGCGAGAATGGCCCGCACGTCGTCAGCGGTCAAATCAAACAGAGTTGTCAGATGTCGCATCAGGCAACCTTCAAATTTATTTCGACTGACCCGGACATCGAGGCACTGTCAGGGGTGATCTGCCAGGGGTGATCTGCGTGGAAAGGGCACACCGGAAAGCACAGGTCAATCTCCGGCATCGGCCGCCATTTCGCGAATGACTTCGGCGATGACGGCACAGCCCTCATCGACCTGGTCAGCGGTCACGTTGAGTGCCGGAAGGAGCCGGATGACCGTGCCCTGAGTCGCGTTGATAAGGACGCCTTTCTGCATGCACTTTCCAACGGCCGGAGTCGACGGGATTGAGAGCTCCACGCCGATCATCATGCCGCACGTGCGGATTTCCTCGATGATAGAGAGCTCCGATTTCAACTCTTCGAAATGAGAACGAAGTCGCGCGGACATGTCGGCAACGTTGTCGAGCAGACCTTCGTCTTCGATCATCTTGACCGTGGCACAGCCAGCGGCCATGGCGATCGGGTTGCCGCCGAACGTGCTGGCGTGCATCCCAGGCCGAAGGTCCGGCGCGAGCTCGTTTGTTGTGATGACGGCCCCGCACGCAACGCCGGCGGCGATTCCTTTTGCCATCGTGAGGACGTCCGGCTTCACGTTGAATTGCTGATAGCCAAACCACGATCCAGTACGACCCATGCAGGTCTGCACTTCATCGAAGATGAGGAGGCAGCCGTTGTCGTCAGCAATTCTTCGCAGCCCTTCCAGGTAACCGTCGGGTGGAATCTGAACTCCGCCTTCTCCCTGAACGGGCTCGATCATGATCGCGGCCGTTTCGTCTCCGACGAGTTCCTCGACGGCGGCCAGATCGCCGTACGGTGCGTAGTCAAAGCCGGCAACAAGTGGACCGAGTCCCTCGTGATATTTCGGTTGGGCCGTCGCGGCAGTCGTGGCGAGCGTTCGACCGTGGAAACCTCGCTCAAAGGTGATGACTCGGTAGCGGTTTTCCTTCATGCCATGCAGACGGGCGAGCTTGAGAGCTCCTTCGTTCGCCTCGGCACCGCTGTTACAGAAAAACGCCTTGCCGAAGCTTCGAGTGCAGATGGCCTCGGCGAAGTCGCCCTGAGCCTCGATATACCACGAGTTGGGAATGTGGACGAGGTTGGCGACTTGTTTCTGCACGGCCTCGACGACTGGTGCCGGGCAGTGACCGAGGATGTTGCAGCCCCAGCCGGGAAACAGGTCGAGGTAGCGGTTGCCCTCGGCGTCCCAGACGTACGATCCCTCGCCGCGGACCAGGCTGATCGGATAGCGGCCGTAATTCGGGATGACGTATTTGTCGAACTGAGCAATCGTTTCCTGGCTGCTTCTGGTGGCTGCTGCTTCCACGGTGTCCCTTTCCGATCATTCGCGAAACCAAAACACGACGGACAGGACGATCGCCCTGCGGGTTCTCAGTTACGCGACGATTTCTGTTCCAATTCCCTGGTCTGAGTAAATTTCCAGAAGGACGGAATGAGCGATCCGTCCATCCACAATGTGAAGTTTTCCGACGCCCGCCTCGATCGCTTCCAAAGCCGCTTCCACTTTCGGAACCATTCCCGCGGCGATCGTGCCATCGGCGATGAGGCTTCGGCACTGCGAAACTGTGATATGGGAAATCAGCGTTCCCGGTTCTTTCGGGTCCCTCATGATGCCGGGGACGTCGCTGACAAAAACCAGCTTCTCTGCTTTAAGAATTCGAGCGACCGCAGCAGCGGCGGTGTCACCATTGACGTTCAGCAACTGACCGTCCCGGTCCATGGCCACGCAGGGCAGAACCGGAATGCGATGCGCCGTTGTTTCTCTTGCCAGGAGACTGACATCGATGTCGACGACTTGACCGACGAATCCGAGATCGATGTCGCCCTCGTCCGACGGCAATGTCAGCTTCTCACCGATGAGGCAGTTTTCGGTGCGAAAGCTCAATTCAACGGCGTCTCCGCCCTGACGTTGCAATTCGTTGATGAGCCCCTGGCAGATGTCCTCAGAAAGGACTCGCGCCGCGATTTGAAGCGTGGCCTCATCGGTGTACCGGCGACCCTGGACCCAGCGAGGCACGATCCCCGCCTCTTCCATGGCTCGACTGATGTCCTTGCCGCCGCCGTGGATCAGAATCGGCCGCATCCCGACGGTCTCAAGAAAGAGCACATCGGTGAGAAACGACCTGACGAGGTCCGGGTTCTCCAGCGTGCTGCCACCGAGTTTGATGACGACGTAACGGCCCCGAAACTGGCGAATCCAGCCCAGCGCCTCGACCAGGACCCGAGCCTTTCGGATTGCCTCGTCCACCATGTACTCCTCGTAAAATCGCCAGCAAAAACCCACGATTGTAGCGCGAGGGAGCTGACTGTCAATTCGCTCAGACCACGGTTCAAGCCTGCTGGACACCTCGCGGCGAGCCGCCAACACTATTAAAAGACGTCTCTGCCAGATGTCTGGAAGAGTCAATGACTCCGGGAGAGTGGTCAGGAGACCGAATCCAGAGAAGCTTCCATGATTCGCACAGAGGACTTTCGCATTCGCATTGGCCAGTCGTGCAGCGCGACCTGCGTCCAGGTCACTCACAGACCGACCGGCAAGACACGATCCGCGGACCAGTCGCACGGTGAACCCGTCAGCGAGGCCCGCGAGCGGCTGATCCGCGAACTCACTGGCGAGGTCTACCCGCCGAACGAATTCCGAGTGGACACGATGAGGACCTCGGACGGCGATCTGATTCGAGTCACTCATCTTCCGTCGGGTCGATCGAAGCAGGCGTCGGAGTCGAATTCGCGCGACCTGACGGCTTGCGACGTTCCGCTACTTTCCGGTGGCCGCGTGCCGGCGACTCCTTGCCAGTCGATGGATCATCGCGACTCGCGCCGATACGCTTTCTTCTCATCGCACCCGATGAAATACCTCTCAGGAGAGACTCATGTTCGAAAGCAGAAACATTGTCAGCCGTCGTGATTTTCTGGCCGCGTCCGCGGTCGCCGCAGGCTCGCTTGCCCTGGGTCGCTCGGTCGGCGCCGCTGATGACAAAGACCCGTATGGCGGGTTCAAGATGGGAGTCCAGAGCTATTCGCTGCGAGGCTACAAAGATCCCAAGATCGCCCTGAAGCACACGCGAACGCTTGGTCTGAAGTACTGGGAGGCGTATCCGAATCACATTCCAATGGGGGGAACGCCAAAGCACATCGCAGAGCAGAAAGCGATCCTCGACGAAGCCGGCGTAAAGCTGCTGGCCTACGGTGTGATTAATTTTGATTCAAACGAAACGTCGGCCCGAGCGGCATTTGACTTCGCGAAAGCCATGGGAATTGTCGCGCTCAGTGCGAATCCGAAAAAGGACAAGGCGACGTTCGACCTGCTCGACAAGCTGTGTGAGGAATACGAAGTCGCCATCGCGATTCACAATCATGGCCCCGGGGCTCTTTACGACAAAGTCACCGACGTCCAGGAAATGGTTAAAGACCGGCATCCCCTCGTCGGAGCCTGCGTCGACACTGGCCACTACCTTCGCAGCGATGAAGTTCCGCACGAAGTCATCGAGAAGCTCGGCAAACGCGTGTTCGGCGTCCACTTCAAAGACGTCAAAACGACTGTGCAGAACGGGCAGAAGCGGAAGCAGTTCCGGATTCTCGGCGAGGGCGATCTGGATACGCTCGCCTGTCTGAAAGTTCTGCGGAAGCTCAAATTTCAGAACTGCCTGGCGCTGGAATACGAAGAGAATCCGGACAACCCGCTGTCGGACATCGAGGCCTGCCTGAAGACAGTTCGCGACGCTGTGAAGAAGCTCGACGCGTAACCGTACTGACAATATTCCGCGGAAAACACGGAATTGCAGGAAACTGATTCGCTCAGTTTCCTGCCTTTCCGTGTGTTTCTTAGTTCCTCACCGAGAGTTCTCATGCTGCGTATTAAAGAGAAACTTGCCAACAATGAGCTCGTCCGAATGATCGGTGTCGGGCGACTGATGCACCACAACTTCCTGCAGATCCTCGGCATCCAGGGCGGGTTCGATGGCGTCTGGTTCGACCATGAGCACGTCGGATTCGCGATGGAGAATCTCGAAATCGGCACGATGGCCGCGCGAAGTGTCGGGCTTGAGAATTTTGTCCGTGTCGCACCGACTGATTACGCGACGGTGACGCGATCTCTTGAGGCGGGCGGCGGCGGCGTCATGGCTGCTCAGATTCACACAGCCGCGCAGGCGGAAGAGTTCACTCGGTGGACGAAGTTCGCGCCGCGAGGTTGCCGCGGTCTCAACGTGGGTGGCTACGACGCCCGGTTTGCGACGATCCCTGCGTCTGAGTTCTGTGAGAAAGCCAATCGGGAAAACTTCCTCGCCATCCAGATTGAAACGAAACAGTCTGTTGTTGAGGCAGACGCGATTGCGGCGATCGACGGCGTCGATCATTTGTTCGTCGGGCCGGCTGACCTCAGTCAAAGTCTTGGCGTGACGGGGCAGTTTTTCCACGAAGACTGCATCGCGGCCATCGATGCCGTCGCCGCCGCCTGCCGAAATCACGGCAAGTCGTGGGGAGCCGTCACGGTCTCTCCAGAGCACGCTGAGATGCTTTATGAAAAAGGCTGCCGACTGCTGTCTCCGACAAGCGACACCAAGGTCGTGAATTCCGGAGTCGCGGCGGTCAAACAGCAGTTTGAAAAACTCTTCAGCATGTAGCCATCCTTTTGATTCAGGTCTCTCAGAGGTGTCCGATGAACCCTGCTGGTCTGATCCTGATTGCCGCCGGAGTCTTCTCAATTCTCGGCGGAGCCCTCGACTGGGGCTTCTTCATGAATTCGCGAAAAGCCCAGGGCATGGTCCGGCTGATGGGACACAACGGGGCTCGCGGGCTTTACGTCGTTCTGGGCCTCATCATTGCCGTTCTGGGTGGGCTGATTACGGCGGGAGTCATTCAGGATTCGAACTAAAGACTCTTATGGCGAAGCTGTTTTTCTATTACTCCGCAATGAATGCCGGCAAGTCGACGACTCTGCTGCAGTCGAGCTACAACTACCGGGAGCGTGGCATGAGCACGCTTCTGCTGACTCCGCAGTTCGATAATCGATTTGGCGAGGGGACAATCACGTCGCGGATCGGGCTCGATGCCGAGGCGACGCGTTTTTCTCAGGCCGACAATCTGTTCGACATCACCAGTCGGCAGCACTCGCAAAGTCCGATTCACTGCGTGCTTGTGGATGAGGCACAGTTCCTGACCCGCCAGCAGGTGTTTGAACTGACTGAAGTGGTCGATCGGCTCAGTATTCCCGTTCTGACCTACGGACTTCGGACGGACTTTCAGGGATTGCTCTTTGAAGGCAGTATGTACCTGCTGGCCTGGGCGGATTCGCTGACCGAGATCAAGACGATCTGTCACTGCGGAAGCAAAGCGACGCGAGTTTTGCGTCTTGACGACAATGGCCAGGTCGTGCGATCGGGGGAGCAGGTGAAGATCGGCGGCAATGACCGTTACCTGTCCGTCTGCCGCAAGCACTTCAAAGAAGGCATCACGACCAGGCAGCGGGATCAACTGCCGTTTTCCGATTGACATGGTTGAAACACAGAGACACGGAGGAATCGTGTCTGAGTCATCTCCATTTTCTCTGTGAGTCCATCCTGAAGCAGGCTCATGAGCACAACATCTCTTCCCGACGACCTCCAGGCAAAGCGAGATCAGCTTCTCGAATTGCTTCGCCAATGCGGTCGTGTTGCCGTTGCGTTTTCGGCCGGAGTCGACAGCACGGTCGTCGCCAAAGCCGCTCAGCTTGCGTGCGGCGAGAAAGCTGTCGCCGTGACGGCCAGCAGTGCGAGTCTCGCCACAGGAGAACTCGACGAGGCGGTCCGGCTTGCACAGTTAATCGGCATTCGGCACCGAATCATCGAAACGAGTGAGTTCGCGGATTCGAACTACCTGAGCAATCCGTCGAACCGCTGCTTCTTCTGCAAGTCCGAGCTGTACTCGCAGCTGGATCAAATTCTGCCGGAACTCAACGTCGACGTCGTAGTGAATGGAGCCAACCTCGACGATCGAGGCGATCATCGACCTGGAATGATCGCTGCGGGCGAACATTCCGTTCGAAGCCCGCTGATTGAAGCGGGACTCACGAAGCAGAATGTCCGAGACCTTGCACGACACTGGGACCTGCCGGTGTGGGACAAGCCGGCGATGCCATGCCTTTCCAGCCGCATCGCGTACGGAGTGGAAGTGACGTCCGAGCGGGTTCGCCGAATCGACCTCGCCGAGCAGTTTCTCGCCGAACTCCTTGGCACGCGCGAACTGCGAGTGCGGCTGGAGGCCGGCGATCTGGCGAGGATCGAAGTTCCGTGCGAGCTGATCGGCCGGCTCGCTGATCCGGAATCCAGCAAGCGGGTTGCCATGAAGTTTCGAGAGTTCGGATTCAAATTCGTGACGCTCGACCTGGAAGGATTTCGCTCCGGAAGCCTCAACTCGGTCCTGCCGGCCGAATCGCTCAGCCTGCCGATTATGCACGATTGATTTTCCGCCTGGAGACAAACATGCCAACACGCGTGATGGGTGATGGGTTACCGAAGCCGCTGCTGGACATGCTCGGTGACGCTTACGAAGTTTTTGGATGGGACACATCCGAAGAATCGACGGCGCTTTCCGTTTGCGAAGCGGTCATCGCGTACGGACATCCGGCCGTCGATGCACGCCTCATGGACCGCATGCCGAATCTGAAAGTCATCAGCAATCATGGTGTCGGCGTTGATCATGTCGACGTGGCGGCGGCGACCAGTCGAGGAATTCCTGTCGGCAACACGCCCGGCTGCCTCGACGCTGGCACAGCGGACATGACCTTTGCTCTGCTGATGGCATCGGCCAGGAACATCGTCATTGGCGACCACTTCGCCCGCGGACCGGAGTTCGTTCATTACGACCCGGCGATTCTGATCGGACACGAAGTCACTGGCAGCACGCTTGGAATTGTCGGGATGGGGCGGATCGGGAAAGAGGTCGCAAAACGGGCTCGCGCTTTCGGCATGCCTTTGCTCTATCACAATCGGAATCGGGATGAGACAGCCGAAGCGGAACTCGGAGTCGAGTACCGCTCGCTGGACGACCTTCTGCGTGAGAGTGACTTTGTCTCGTTGAACTGCCCTCTCACTGCAGAAACAACGGGGATGATCGGGAAGGCTCAACTGGAACTGATGAAGCCGACGGCAACGCTGGTGAACATGGCTCGCGGTCCGGTCGTCGTGACCGACGACCTTTACGAAATCCTCAAAGCCGGCCGAATCCGTGGAGCCGCGCTGGATGTCACAGATCCCGAGCCCTTGCCGCGTGACCATCCGCTGTTGACGCTCGACAATCTGGTCATTGCGCCGCACCTGGGAAGTGCGTCTCACCGGACCAGGCAAAGAATGATGGAAATGACGGTTGAGAATCTGGCGGCAGGGCTTGCCGGGCAGGAATTGCCGTACCGGATCCACTCGAATTGACCGGCCAGGGTGGGTCACAGTGGGCGAGTGCTTCTCCGGTTGCCGAATTCAGACGATGCCTTGTTCCTGTTTCGCGCATCCGGACTCCGTATGAACTGCCTCAACATTTCTCATCGCAGCCTGGTTCTTTTTCTGGCGATCGTTTCGTTTCTGATTCCTTCTCGGAGGACGGATGCAGGTACGATCTACGTCAACAACCGGCTCGGCAGCGACGCCTGCAACGGAATCCGCGCTGAGGCCATCACTGAGCAGACGGGCCCGGTCAAAACGATCGGCCGGGCTCTCAAGCTGGCGGGACGATCTGACGTGATCTCGCTCGCGAATACCGGAGTGCCCTATTACGAGTCGATCAGCCTGGTCGGCTCAAAGCACAGCGGCCCCGTCCAGCAACCGTTTACGATTCTTGGAAACGGAGCAACTCTTTCCGGCGCGATGGCCGTTCCCGAGACAGCATGGCAACAAGTGGGAAGCGACCTCTGGCAACTCAAGCCGTACCGCAAGGGACACTATCAGCTGATCCTGGACGGCAAGGCAGTCTCGGAAGTCAAACGCCCTGCAGGCAAAACCTGGACCGAAGTGCCGGAGATGCCCCCGGGAAGCTGGTGTGCGTTCAAGGGAGCGATGTATTTCCAGGCCGAGCGACTTGACGATCCGGAATCCATGCGATTCGGCCTGGCGCGTCAAGCTTGCGGCATCACGTTTTACGGCGTGAACAATGTTGTCATCGACAATCTGACCATCCAGCATTTCCGGATCGACGGTGTGAACGCCAGCGACCACGCTAAGGATGTTGTGCTGCAGAATGTCGTCCTGACAGAGAACGGCCGGGCTGGACTGACTGTCGCCGGGACGTCTCTGGTCGCCGTGCTGCAAAGTCGGATCGAGCGAAACCGCGAGCATTCCATTCTGCTCAAAGAAGCAGCCGCACTCGTCATCGACGAGACGATACTGGATGTCGAGCCAGACCAGAAATAGTTGACGTGGTCCAGCCAGCGACGTCTACGAGCGTTGCCAGGTCACTCGAAACCGGCCTCGCGCGGCGTCCCACAGCGCGGCCAGGGTCGTCAGGTTGAGCGTCATGAAGGTCAGCTGAAGACCGAACAGGACCGAAGGCCTGCCAATTCTCTGGCACATCCAGCCGGCCAACGCACAGTAGTAAAATGCGACGTGCAGAATCTGCAGAACGCCATACAGCAGGTGTGTCGACGCCAGCTGATAATTCGTAATCAGCACGACAAGCAGCAGAAACGGCGAAGCCAGTCGCAGAAGTTTGTGCGAGACAAACTCCAGCCAGATCGGATTCTTCCACGGCAACAGCCATGACGGGTGCATCGCGATCAACTGTGCGGCACCGGCGATTGTGCGGCGCTTTCGGACAGACTCGCGACCAAGCGTTTCGGACGGTGTGTCCCAGGCGATCGCACGCGGCTCAAAGACGCAGCGGTACCCCTGAGTAATGGCCTGCATCGGGATGACGACATCGTCCAGCAACGTGGATTCCGGAATCCGCACGAACAAGGCCTTGCGGATCGCGTACAGCGCTCCGGTCGCTCCCGGAACGCTGCGGAAACGGGCTTCGGCTTTTCGGATGCTTTTCTCGTAGCGCCAGTAGGCTCCGATTCCTCGCGCGGCCGTGGATCCTTCGAGCGACTCGGCACGAAACACCAGCTCGCCCGAGACGACTCCGACCTGCGGGTCAGCGAAGTTCGCAAGCATCGCCGGAATCGCCTCATCGGAAAGGATCTGCCGGGCATCGCACAACACGACGATTTCGCTTCGACACTCGGGCAGAAGGTCGTTCAGAACGGCCGGCTTGCCGCGGCGTTCGGCGAATTCGAAAAGTCGAATGCGGGAGTCACCGATGCCGCGAACGAGTTCCGCCGTGTTGTCCGTGGACCCGTCCGAACCCATCAGAATCTCGCGAATAAAACCGGACTGCGGTGAATTGAGCAGTTGTACGATTTTTGTTCGAAGCACTTCTCCGTCGTTTGAACTGGCGATGACGACCGAGACGCGCGAAGCGGGGTCGTCGGGATCCAGACTTGAGATTTCCGCGATTGCCCGGCGCAGCGGAATCAGCCTCGCCAGCCCCCGAACAAGAATCGGGTAGCCAGCGTAGATGTAGAACAGGCCAAAGAGGCTGATCCAGAAAACGGCTTCCGTCACCGATTGGCCCCCAGAATTTCGAACGGGGTGTATTGTCGGACGTCTGCTCCGCCGGAAGTTCCGGCGGCAAAACTGAGGACATTGGCGAGCTGTCCCGTCAGATGTCGTCGTTCAAAACGCGACGACTCCCAGGCTGATTCTGTCGGTGCCGAACTCTGTTCGGCCAGTCGGCGTTCCAGATGACGAGCGATTCCCGTTGTGTCACCGGGCAAAAACGATTCGGCCAGCGGACACGATGCCAGCAGTTCCGTCATTTCTCCCGGAGGCGAAACTGCGAGGATGTTTCGATTCAGCGCGAGGCACTCAAACGTCTTTGCCGGCATCACTCGTGACGATTCCGGCACGTCGCTCAACAGTAGAGCCAGCTCATTCGAGGATCGCATCACATCGATTGCCTCGCCGTGACTCAGGTAGCCCTTTCGCGTGAGCAGACACGGCAGATCACTGAGTTGATCAAGAACCGCTTCCTGCTCACCGGTCCGTCGGCCGGCCACAATGAGCTCCAGCTTTGCGGCGAGGTCCGGTCTCCGCGCGGCAAGCTCGCGAATCCCGCGAACCAGCGGCGAAATATCCGTCAGATTCCAGAACGTTCCGACATAAGCAATCCGGTATCGATCGTTCGTCGGCTTTGGGCTGGCAAACTCCGGGGCACACTGCAGATCAGCTCGGTCGTACCCGTTGTAAATATGGCTGACCGTCGCATGGCTGCCACAATTCTGGACTCGTTCCTTGAGCGAGTCGGCACTCCGCCGAGTCGTTGCGATCACTGCTTTCGCCTGGCGAAGTACCCTCCGTTGCATTCGTTCCTGCACCAGGTGAGACAACGCCGACTTCTGTCGATTTTCCTGATACCGGTTACTGATCCCCCACTCGTCACGGTAGTCGACGACCAGCGGAAGACCACTGGATCGACTGAGGCTCGCGCCGATGAGCAATGACGAAAACGGAGGTGCTGTCACAAAAATCGCGTCATGGTGGAGCTCCTCAAGAAGGCGACGCCCCTCTCGGACAGCTCGCGGATACCACAAAATCTGAGCGTCCGGCTGCAGGATCGCGTTGCCCGCAGCTCGAATCGTGTTCTTCACAATTCGCTTCGGCGAAAACCGCGACCGTTCCGCCTTCGAACCGGCAGCAACGAGACTCTTCATAGCGTACCCAGGCTCGAACGTCGGCGTTCGGCGAACGACGGTGCTGTCTGGAATCTCTTCGAGAAGTGATTCATCGAAGACTGGAACCGACGGGTTTGCCACGGTGAGCACGGAACAATCCCAGCCACACTCGGGCAGGTAACGCACGAATTTTGAGATGCGCTGCACTCCCGCTCCGCCGGCCGGCGGGAAGACATAGGCGATCACCAGAACGCGTTTGACTCGCCGATCAGGAATTGTGCGTGACATGAGTCGCTCCTTCTCGAAACACAGAAACGGGACGGCCCTCGTTGGCAGCCATCAAATCATCTGCTAAGGCCTCCGCCCCCACCTCATCGCGAGGCGGCGCTTCCTGTCTGAATGTTGAAGACGAAGTCACGTTCGCCATCACGTCAGTCATGTCACTGGCACAGTCCGCCCAGGTTCGCGGCTGGTACTGCTGCACGCCGAGCTGAAATCGAACGTTGAGAATTTCCAGCATCGCTCGCGACAGGTCGCCGGCATCACCTTGACGGGCGAGGAGCGAGTACGCTGGCGATGCGATTTCCGAAATACTCCCAACATCTGTTGAGACAAAGGGAGTGCCGCAGGCAAGACTCTCCCGGAAGACATTCGGCAGTCCTTCGGAGTCACTCGACAGGACCGTCGCATCCGCCGCGCGGTACCACAAAGGCAGCTCCGACTGCGGCACCGCCCCGGCGAAGTGGACCGACTCCCCGAGCCCCGCCTGTCTGACAAGGCCCTGGGTCTCTGCCAGCAGCGGTCCATCGCCGGCCAGGATCAGCCTCGCCGCCGGCTCTGCCTGTTTCACAAGGGCGAACGCCTCGATGAGAAGTGACGGCCGCTTCACGTCGACGAGCCGACCGACCCACAGAAACACCCGATCTGGCGTTGGAATCGAAAGTCGTTGACGGGCGAGCGACTTGAAGCCGCCGCTGAACTTCGCGGGGTTCGTCCCCTGGTAAATCGTGTGGACCTTCGCCTCGTCCGTCCCCAGCGAAATGACGTGCCGGCGCAGCCCCTCGCTGACTGTAAAGACGGCATCGGATTCGGTCAGGACGCGCTGGACGCCTTTTCTCCGTTTGGGATCCTTCGTCAGAATCAGCACGTCCGATCCGCCGACAATGACTCCGGCCTTCGCACCGCACGCACGTGCGGCTTCCAGCCCGGCCTCGCCATCCGGGTGCGCCCAGTAGCTGAGAACCCAGTCGGCGGACAGGCCCTCAGACGTTTCCTTGACCTGCTTCCGAATCGACTTCCACATGAACTGCCCGTACTGGTGTCGCAACACTTTCGGCGGAAACAGGAAGCACGGATACGCCGTTCGAAGCGAGCCTCGCTCAGGCTGCACCGGCTTCGAACGCCAGTTGCGCACAATTTCGGTCCACGGCCGTGGTGAAACAATGCGAACCCGCGCGACGTTTCGCAGCGCTTCGCACAGCTCGTAGTTGTACGTGCCGCGCACCGGTGCGGTGGGATGCGGATAGCACGTTGTGAGGAAAAGGATATCCATGAGCACTGCGTCGGTTGAGGTTCCATCCGATGTTTCAATTTCCGTGTTGAAGTTTCAGCCAGAGAAGCTGAGCGTTCTTGTGATGGCCGTGTCGATATCGATCGACGGTTGCCAGCCCAGAAGTCGCTTCGCCTTCTCGTTCGAGTAGCGAAGCGGTTTCCACATCGCGTCAGTTCGGTGTCGAGACAGAACTTTGGGAATCTGCCCCTCAGTCCAGTCCGAATATTTTTCATTGAGCCAGGAAAGCAGCGGAATGGCGAACTGCGGAATCCCGATGACCCTCAGTTGACGCCCGGATCGCCGATACCGGCGAATCATTTCGCGACCGTTCGGCAACGCATCATCGATCAGGTTGAAGACCTGACCATCGACACCGGCGGCGAGGCCCGCCAATACGACTCCTGACGCGCAGTTCTCGACGTACGTCAAAGGAATTCTCTGTCGACCGCCCATGCGCAGCATTCGGCCTCCAAACGGCAGGCCGACCCGATGACTCAGGATCCCGCGTTCATCCCCAAAGATGACTCCCGGCCGAACGACGACAAGCGACAGATCGTTTTCCCTGGCTGTCTGCCACGCGACGTCTTCCTGCACCGCCTTGCTGTAGGTATAGGCGTCCCGCAAATGCGGAGCCTCGTCGACCGGACAGGACTCGTCGACGATCGCGTTTCGTGGCAGTTTCTGAGGTCCGTAGACCCCCAGCGAACTAACCAGGATGAAACGTCGGACGCCTGACTCCGAAGCAACCCGAACCAGTTCCCTTGTTGGCACAACGGAATTTTGAAACAGACTGCTCGTGCAACCGTCGAGGGATGCCGCCAGGTGGTAAACGACTTCGCAGCCCGAGACCGCTTCGTGGCAGCCATCTTCCGTGGCGAGATCGACCGACACGACCTCGATCTGGCATCCGAGTTCCGTTCGAATATCGTCGATGCAATCGAGCCTGCTTGACTCCCGCACCGCGCAACGAACCTCGATGTCCCGCGAGAGAAGTTCTCGCAGAACTCGTTTTCCGAGGAAACCGGTTGCTCCAGTAAGAAGTACTTTCATTAGAGATGCCCTTGTCCAACCAGTTCGGCAGGTGTCTCTCGAGATCGATCTTCGCCGGTGCTCCTTGCCGGCGAGAACTTCTCTTCGGCTGCCTTTTGTCCCGCTCCGAACGCGAAATCACCGGACTCGTCCCGGCACTGCTTGAAAATCCGGTCCATGATCGATGTCACTCGCACCGCTTCCTGATGCGTCACGGGTGGACGGACTGAAGACACTTCTCGAAAGGATGCTTCGCGGACAGATTCGTAGAAGCTCTCGAACAGTCGTTTCATTCCTTCGAAGTAGTGAAGTTCTCCCCGCACAAAACGGCCGACGCTGCGCTTCAGGTTTCCGCACGACTCGCGGAGCTGCCGGTACGGCGCTTCCAGTTTCGCGAACGCTCCGGGGTAGCGGCCGCTCTGGTGAAAACGGATCACCTGTGTGTTGAGGTCGACTTCCAGTCCTGCTTCGGTTCCGTAAAGCCGCGTCACGCGCTGGTAGGGCTTCGTCGTGCTGGTGAAGAGGAGGCTGCCGGAGACTTTCTCACCCTGCAGGTTCGCTCTGAGTTCCGTCGGGAACGGCACCTCGGGAAGTCGACTGAACCACCGTGCCTGAATCGAAGGTTCGGCGTCATCGAGAAATTCCGTGATGCGGTAAAGCGGATGCGAAACTGTGTTCTGAATGAGACCGCCCGGCAGCTTCCGAACCCAGTGGTTCGGACTCGCAACAACATGACGGCCAAACGGTCCGTTAATCGGGTAGCCGAGAACAGAGTCGACGTGATGAATCTCGCCGAGCATTCCGGATGCGACGATCTCGCAGACACGAACCCATTCCGGATCGAGCAATTGATCATGGCCGATGCAGACGAGACGCCCGTTTTGTTCCGCGACGTCGATGACCTGCCTGGCCTCGTCAGCGTCCACGGTGAACGGCTTCTCGACGTAGACATGCACGCCGGCGTTGAGCAGCTTTATCGACAACGGAGCGTGGGTATGAACTGGCGTCGTCACATGCACAACGTCTGGACGAGCCTCACGCAGCATCGCATTGAGGCTCGAAAACTGCATCGGAACGTCGAATCGCTCCGCAGCCTGCCGTGCGAGTAGCGGCTCCGAATCGCACACCGCGACCGCATCCGCGCCCACAGCGCGGCGAATCTGCTGCAGGTGGGCGTCGGCAATCTGGCCGCAACCGACCAGTCCGATTCGTAGGCTCCGTTCGCTCATTTGTCTTCTGAGTCCTGACGTGAGTTGGTGGAAGCTGGCTTTCCGCGTAACAGTTCTTCGTAAAGTGATTCGTACTGGCGGACCATGTTTCGCACGTTGAAGTGCTGCTCAATGCGCTGCCGCGCCAGTTCCCCCATCACCGGCCACGCGTCCCGATCAAGCAGCATCTCCCGCATCGCATTCGCGAGACGTTCCGGACAGCCCGCTTTCACGAGCCGTCCCGTCCGGCCGTCCTGCACGACCTCCGGATTACCGCCAACCCTGGTCGTGACAACAGGCAATCCCGTCGCCATCGCTTCCAGGAGAGTCAACGAAATCCCCTCGGTCAGCGTCGCCGACACGAAGAAACCGGCTCTGGCAAGTCGTTGCGGCACGTCACTGCACTCGCCGAGAAATTCAATGTGACCATCGAGCTTCAGATCACGACAGAGCGTCCTGAGATGCTCCCGCTCCGGACCGTCCCCGACGATTTGCAGCCGAAACTCCGGGACATCCTGAATCAGAATCCACACCGCGCGCAGAAGCGTCGAGAAGTCTTTCTCCGGCGAGAGCCTTGCCACGCTGATCGCGACCGGAGCCACCGCCGGCCCTTGATACTCAAACCGATCCAGGTCGATGCCGTTCCAGATCGTTGTCGTCTTTTGTCGCGAAAACCGGTCATCGCGGCGACACAGTTCGGCAGCATCTTCAGACACACCGACGATCTGATCTGAAAAGAAGTTGGCAATGCGAAACTGAGCTCGGGCCCGCCAGTTGTCGCCGCAACCACGGCCGTGCTGCGTATTCACAACGACTCGAACGCCAGCCAGTTTCGCGGCGATGGCCGCATAAAAATGGGCCAGCGTGTTGTGAGAATGAACGATATCGACCTGTCGTTCCCGGAACAGATTCCGCAGATAGAACAGCCTCGCAATTTTGCCGTCAGCGGAATCCGCAACCGACTCAGCGGAGAAACCCAGTTCTCGAATGTCGTTCGCCGGCTGTCCAAGGCTGTCCAGCGCGACGAAGCTTTGATCGAATCGACTTCGTGAGCAGTTGCGGGCGAACTCAACAAGCAAACGCTCCAGACCGCCAGTCGCAAGACACATGCTCACGTGGCAGACGCGCACTTTCCGCGCGGCCTCGCCGTGAGGCTGGGAACTGTCCCGCTCCAGTGCGGACTGTTGAGACGGAATCGTGCAGTCCATTTCGAATGAATCAACTGTGAGGAATGTGACGAAACGAGGGCGGACGCGATCTTCAAGAAGAGCCGCATCGCTCTTGAATGTAGGTCAGAGGAGCAGCAGGGATCGAACTCGGTTGGGCGAGCTCGAAGATTCCTCGCGGATGAGATCGGCTCGATCCGACAAACCGGAACGACCCTTCGATTCGTAACGGCCCTGCTTCGCCGCTCTGCTTGACAATTTTCGGTGAGATGTCGTTACCATGCGGTGTTCCCGATTTGTCGACTCCGACACTCTTCTCGAATCACATCACCTGGCATGAAGCCGGACAGGCATTTGATGCAAACGAAGCTGCAGATCACGCTGGAGCAGATCGCTGCCGAGCTGTCGTTCAAGACAGAGCAGGTCGCCGCGGTCGTGCAGTTGCTGGACGATGGCAACACGGTTCCATTCATCACGCGATACCGAAAAGAGCAGACCGGCGACCTGGACGAAGTGCAGATTCGTAACATTGAACGCCAGGTTCGATTCCAGCGGCAACTCGGTGAAAAAGCAGAGACGATTCTGCGATTGATCGACGGCCAGGGGAAACTGACACCGGGGCTGCGAAAACAGATCGAGGCAGCGACAACTCTCAAACGACTCGACGATCTCTACCTTCCCTTCCGACCGAAGCGAAAATCGCGAGCCGAAGCAGCCAGGCAGAAAGGTCTTGAACCGCTCGCACTGTTGATTCTCGATGGCAAAACCGAATCCGCTGCGACCGCCGCCGCCGCAACCGACTACGTCTCGCCCGAATCCGGGGTTGAGGACGTTGCCGCCGCCCTCGCGGGAGCGTCAGACATCATTGCGGAATGGATCAGCGAGAATGTCGCGGTCCGCGATCTGTCTCGAAAACTCGCGTGGAGAACCGGCCGGATCAGCGTGACGGCCGGCAAACCCGGCAAAGACGCGACGAACGAATTTCAGGATTATGTCGGCTTCGAGGAACTCGTCTGGAAGATTCCGCCACACCGAGTGCTCGCACTGAACCGTGGAGAGAAGGCCGGCCCGCTCCGGGTGCGGTTCGAATGGGATCGAGAGATCGCCCGAAGAAGCATCGCCACGGAATACCACCTTGAGGATCACTCGAATGCCGACTTCATGTCAGAGTGCGTTCGGGATGCTGTCGATCGACTGATTCATTCCAGCATCGAACGGGAAGTCCGGCGAGAGCTCACAGAGCAGGCCGAGAAGCAGGCCATCGGCGTCTTCGTTCGAAATCTGCGAAGCCTGCTGTTGCAGCCGCCGTTGCGAAACGAAAACGTACTGGCAATCGATCCCGGATTTCGAACTGGCTGCAAAGTCGCGGTGCTCGATGAAGTCGGAAACTGCCTCCACAGCGACGTCTTTTACGTCACCGGGTCTGCCGGGAAACGCGAAGCGGCCATCGCGAAACTGGCCGGTCTGCTCGCTGAGTATGACTGCTCGCTGATCGCGATCGGGAACGGCACGGCCTGCCGGGAAACGGAAGAACTGGTTTCCGAATTGATCGCCGAGCAGGCCTCCGGGTGTCGTTATCTGATCGTCAACGAGGCAGGAGCCAGCATTTACTCAGCCAGCGCCGTTGCTCGTGACGAGTTTCCGAATTTCGATGCAACCGTTCGTGGGACAATTTCGATCGGACGACGATTGCAGGATCCACTGAGCGAGCTCGTCAAAATCGAACCGCAGCACATTGGCGTCGGCATGTACCAGCACGACATCTCTGCGCGAATGATGAAAGAGTCACTGGATGACGTCGTCGAGTCGTGCGTGAACTTTGTCGGAGTGGATCTCAACACAGCCAGCGCTTCCTTGTTGAAATACGTCTCGGGTCTGAACCAACTCATCGCGCGACGCGTCGTTGAGTGGCGAGAGAACAACGGCCGTTTTTCCTCACGCAGGCAGCTCCTCGAAGTGGCGGGCGTCGGCGAGGCGACGTTTACTCAGGCAGCCGGGTTCCTCAAGATCACGGGAGGCGACGAACCGCTCGATTCCACGTGGATCCATCCGGAAAGTTACACGACGGCCGAACGGCTGCTGCAGACGGCCGGTGTCAGTGTCGACGCCCTGCAATCAGCAGAAAGCAACGAGGCCAGGCAGCTGATCAAGGACCACTCCAGCCTTCAACTCGCGAACGAGCTGGAAGTCGGTCTGCCGACGCTTCGCGACATCGTCGAAGCGCTGGTCCGGCCCGGCCGCGACCCTCGTGGCGATTCGCCGGGGCCGATGTTCCGACAGGGAATCCTGCGTCTTGAGGATCTCTCGCCAGGACTGGAACTGCAGGGCACGATCCTCAACGTCGTCGACTTTGGAGCGTTCGTGGACGTTGGCCTGAAAGACAGCGGGCTCGTCCACGTAAGTCAGATGGCGGATCGCTACATCAGCAGCCCACACGACGTCGTCTCGGTTGGAGACATCGTGACCGTCTGGGTTCAGTCGGTCGACATTGAAAGACGGCGAGTCTCGCTGACGATGCTGCAGACGGGTGAGCAAGGCCCGATCGAATCCAGGTCGATCGCTTCGCAGTCACGACGAAGGCGGCGAAACAAACAACGCGACGAGACGGAGCCGCCAAAGGTGGCGGAAAGCACCTGACGCTTCGCGGGGACCGGTGACAGGAACCGACGATGGGAACCCGAAGACTGTTTATCGCAGTCCCCGTGCCGCCAGCCGTTGCCAGTCTGCGAATCCCGTCGACAGAGGTTTCAGCATCCGCCCCTGCTCCGACAATTTCGGACTTGATTGCCACGCTGAGCTCGTTTGGGCCGTCGCTCCGGACAGTCTCCGTTGAGCAGCTCCACCTGACACTCAAATTTCTCGGAGACGTCACTGACGAGCTTCGCCCGGAGATTCTGCAGACGATGTCTCGCATCGCTGATTGCGAGGCGAAGTTCTCAATCCACTTTCGCGGTCTTGGCGCGTTTCCGAATCTCGGGCAGCCTTCGCTTGTCTGGGCAGGTGTCAGAGACGCAGAGCCGCTGGTCAGAATCGCGGAAACACTCAGTCACGGCCTGGCGGCACTCGGATTCAAACCCGAGCCGCGCCGATATCGTCCGCATCTGACCCTCGCCCGTGTCAAGCAGCGACTTGCCGATGATCGGCTGAAAGACCTCGTCACACGGCTGGCAGAAGTTGAGTTTGCGAGGTGCGACGTCACAGAATTGACTCTCATGGAATCTCAACTGACATCGTCCGGCCCCGTCTACAACATCCTTGAATCGGTCGTATTGTCACGGCCTGACGATGGCCATTGAATTCTCTTTACCGTTTCAGCGTGAATTCCAGTTCCTGAGACAGCAGAAATTCCGCCGGCAACTCCTGAAACTGGGTCCCGGTGTCCGGAATGTCGGAGTCCTCTGGCAGAAACGCAACGACAACTTTAAACCGGGATCCCTCGACAGTTTTTGCATTTCCAAACTGAGCTCTGGCCCGGAAATAAGTCGCCTGCCGAGGCAACGTTTCCTGCACCCACCACGAATCTCCCACAGAAGCTGGTTTCACCAGGGTAATCGCAGTCCCTTTGCTGGCACGACACCGGCCGATGATTTCTTCGTGCTGATGGACGATCTCCTTCCGCGGACGAATGATCGTGATTTCAATTCGCTCGCGCTCGTCGACTTTCTCTTTGTCTGCATTCTTGACCGGACCGTCTCCCTGTGCTTTCAAAGGCCCCTTGCCAGTCATGCTGGCGACGGCGACTCCAGGAGCCTCTTCTTTCTTCGGATGCGACGGCGCTGGAACAACTTCATGGGGTGCTTTCGGCGTTCCGGAAACACCAGAGACACCCACACCAACCGCATCGGATGCCGTATTGGGACTCTCCGGATGAGAAAGAACATTCGCCACAAGATCCTCACCCTTCAGGCTGTCCGTCGCTCCTCCGAAATAGCCGATGTCGGAGATAAACGAGTTGGTCAATTCAAACTCCGATTCCCGGGCGGCGAACAGCGCTTGATCTGCCTGTGACGGCTGGGCTGGCCATTCTTTCGTCGGATCGACACGAGACGATTCAGCCGATTCCTGAGGTATCTCCGTGATGTCCGTCGCGGAGAATCCGGCCGTTGAGAAATCGACGGGGGCAACCGGAACTGCGGGCAGAGACGTCGCATCTGTCGGCAGTGACGTCGTTGCTTCACCTGAGTCAGCAATCCTCGCAGCTGAAAGTCGCTGCGGGCGCGTCAAACCTTCCAGAGTGATAAACAGAAGCGGAAGCAGGACGACACCAATCGCTCCAGCAACCCAAATGGTGAGAGTTCGATTCATAGCTGTTCCCCCGGACCAGACTCTTAAACGATAGACCAGAAACCAACCGACATTGACATCAACGATCTGTGACATCAATTCACTGACTGGCCAGCCTACCCGGAGGGAAATGCCGCGCCTCATCCTCTCAGGGAAATCCCTCCCGCTGAATTGATTTCGTGTGTCCAGAAGCGATCGCGAAAACTTTTTCGCGCACGAACTCTGTAAGGGTCAGCGAATCTGTGCGGGCCGCAGGCCTCGTCAGAACATGTAATCTTCGTAGACGAAGCTCAGCAGGAACGGACCGAGAATCACGATGACCGTTGAGGCCATGACCAGAATTCCGGGCAGCAGCATCTTGACGCCCGCTTCGCCTGCGATCGTTTCAGCCCGCTGAGTTCGCTTGATCCGCAGCACGTCGGCCTGAGTTCGGAAGACATGGGCGAGCGGTGTGCCGAGCACTTCACCCTGAACAATCGAGCCGACGATTGCTGTGATTTCGTCATCGCTCAATCGTTCACGCAAAGATTCCAGAGCCATCGACCGGCTCTTTCCTAAACTGATTTCCGCGAGGACGCGTCCAAATTCAATCCCCACTGGCTGGCCTCGAAATTCGTCCACACCTTCCTTGAGTGCCTGCAGAAACGTTGAGCCGGCTTCCATTAAAAGCGTCACCAGGTCCAGCAGGAACGGCAGCTTCTTTTTGATCTGGAACAGTCGATAGTGAGCCGTCGCTGCCAGCTTCTTTCTCAGCAGGTAGCCAGTCAACCCGCTCATCAGGACGGCCGACAGAATTCCTGGCGTCCCCATCATGTCGAGGCAGAAGTAAGTGAAAATCGGAAATAACAGCAGCGAAATCACCTGAAGCCGCGCGAGATATTCTTCCGGCGTCCAGAACCGCGACAGCCCGGCCGCCTGAATCTCCCGGGCGACGTGTGGCAGCGAGTCGCGAAACATCCCGCGATTCAACGGGGCCAGGACGACGATGAGCGGGTAAAACACACGGAACATCGCGCTGTGATCGCGAAGGTTGTTGATCCGGTTGACGTCGTACCGCCATTCGTTGCCCTGCTCCAGATCTTCTGAGTAGAGCGTATTCCGAATCGTCCGGGCGAGGACGAGCACGGACGCACCAAGAAGCGCGCTCGCGGCAGCCAGCAACCAGATCGTTCCAGCAAGAGCGGAGAGAATCACGGGCACCTCATCCTGTTACTGAGATCTGCGAGGACGAAATCGTCAGGACAGTGAAACACCGAACTCTGACTCGATTGGTCCGGCCTGTCTCTACACGGAAAAAACCAGGCATCCTCAACGTCCTGTTGAAACAACTTGTCTGCCGCTCATTCAACGCGTCTGCAGTTTCACATGGTGCCAGGCATCGAACAGGTAGCCCTTCTGGTTCCATTCCGCTGTTTGAGGCTGCGTCCTGCCTCGCGAATCCGTCGATCTCACGATGAGCTCCGAGTCAGCAGCGTTGACACGAACTCTTGCCGACCACAGGACCCAGCAGAAATCGCGAACCGGTGAGTTCAATTCGGCCTTCGTCCAGCTTCGGCCAGCGTCGGCCGACACTTCGACGAACGCAATCGTGTCTCCGGGACGTCCCGACGGCAATGCGTAGCCCGAGACTTGAATCTCACCACGCTTCACCGCCGCACCGGAAGCCGGAATGCAGATCGCCGAGTTGAGCGGCATCCGATAAATCGGTGCCTGCTCTGCCCACTCAACCGGAGTCCCGTCTTCGACCAGTTTATAGGCCGTTGCGACGTAGTGATTGGGCGAGGGTCGATCGCTGACGATCATTTTCCCCAGCCATTTGACGCTGCGAGCTCCGATGTAACCCGGCACGACCATACGCAACGGGGCTCCGTGATCACCGTTGAGCGGGGCGTCGTTCATCTTTGTTGTGAGCAATGCTCCCGGCATGGCTTCGGTATCGGACATCGCCTTTTCGATCGGAATCGACGCGCCGAATGGAATAATTCCGCTGCTTTGTTCAATCTCATCGAGCCCCTCAAACCACACGTGGCGGGCTCCGTCTTTAAGTCCCGCTTTCTTCAACACATCCGACAGCAGCACGCCGCTCCACTTCGCATTGCCAATCGCTCCTTCTCGCCAGGGCACACCTTTGACCGGTTTGATGAGGCTGTGCTCGCTGCGGCGGTTGCCGGCGCAGGTCATTGTGGCGACGGTACTGTACTGACCGAACGCGGCCAGTTCTCGCAGTGACAGTGACAGCGGCCGTTCGACAAGCCCTTCTACGGTGAGTCGAAACGCGTCGAGGTCGATCTTGGGTACGGGAGCGTGGCTGCGAATATAAAAGTTCTCGACGGGAGTCATCCAGGACTCGACGAGTTTCGCGAGATTACCCTCGGCATTCATCGGTGACGTCCCGTGAACCACCAGGTCGCCGGTTTCGTCAGCCAGCACGGAACGGCTGAATTCCGAGAGAAGTGGCAGGCTCGCGGCTCCTGCCAGTGCCGAAGTCAGAAACCTTCGACGGTCGATCAAGATTGCTCTGCCACCTGTCATAGTCGTGTCCGAAATCCGTGAAAGGAGAAGCTGATTTCCTGGCCGTTTTCCGAGCCGATTGCCTCATGGGCACGATGCTCAGGCCACTTTGAAAACGTTCTTCAAAACTTCTGCGTAATCAAATCGGCCACGACATCACCCGTCGGTACGAGACGGAATGGTCGAGACTGCCGGTCGTAGATCATCCGGTCATGCCGAATTCCCAGCTGATGATAAATTGTCGAAACGATGTCGCCGGGGATGAGTGCGTCTCGCGCGGGAAAAGCGCCGGTCGCGTCGCTTGCTCCGTAGACCAGTCCTTTTCGAAAACCACCGCCAATCAGCATCAGGCTGTAGCAGTAGTTCCAGTGGTCTCGTCCACCGTCATTTTTGTTGATCTTCGGAGTCCGCCCGAAGTCGCCCATGATGGCGATCACGGTCCGATCGAGCATGCCTCGCTCATCGAAGTCCGTCACCAGTGAAGACACGGCCGAGTCCAGTTGCGGCAGCAGTGTCTCCTTCAGTTTCTTGAAATTGCTGCCATGCGTGTCCCATGTCGCGTTGGCATCCGGAGCCCAGGACAGCGTGACGAGTCGCGTACCGGCCTCGATCAGCCGACGGGCCAGCAGAGTGCTTTGCCCGTAAATGTTGCGGCCGTAGGAGTCGCGCAGTGTGTCGGGCTCGTCCGCAATCCGGAACGCGGCCTGTGCTTCCGATGAGGTCAACAGGTCGATGGCCCGTCCCTGGAGGCCAGTCATTTCACGCGGCGAAGATTCGCCCGAAAGTCGACGATCAATCTGCTCAACAAGTGCTCGCCGAGTCGCCAGCCGATCGGCCGAGACACCGCTTTGCAATGTCAGTTCGGGAATCCCGAAGTCGGCGGCGTTGGGATCTTTGAGTACGAACAGCGGGTCTCGCTGACTGCCCAGAAACCCCGCGAAGAAACCAGGCTGCGGGGGTCCCTGCGCTCCCTCTTTCGTGATGTAAGGCAGACAGACATGCGAAACGGCGTTTCGTTCGGGCGGACGGATCATGCTCAAGACGGAACCCGGAGTGGGATAGTCCGTCGGCTTCGTCCCGCCGCCGATCTCGCCTCGATCGTGCCCGGTGATCGCCGCGTAAACGGCGGCCGCGTGAGCATTGTTGACTCCGTGATGCATCGACCGCACGACCGTCGACCGGTGAGCCTGCATGGCCAGCCGCGGGAGATGTTCGCTCATCAGGTAGCCGGGCAGCGACGTCGCGATCGACGAGAACTCACCGCGAATCTCACCGGGCGCATCCGGTTTCACATCCCACATATCCAGATGACTTGGTCCTCCATTTAAGAAGATGAGGACGCAGGCATCCGCCGCCGGCGTGAGGTCTGCTTTCTGGTTCGCTTCGTCAGAGCCCACCAGATCCGTCAGCGACAGACCCAGCGTCCCAAACGTGCCGGCCTGGAGTAGTTTTCGACGCGAGATTCTTGGAAGTAAAGTAAGCATGTCATGCCTCGTCAGGAACGCAGGCGGATTTAATTCAGGCCGGTAGAACGGACGCCCACGTCCGTCAGAGCCCAGGCCGCGAACACTAAAAGAATGGCGAGAAAAGGTAAGGGGCCTGACGGACGTGGGCGTCCGTCCTACAGGCCCGAGCAGAGCGCAATCCAACCGCTACTTGAATGCCTCGTCGTCGGAATTACCACCCGATCTCAGATAAGCGATCAAATCGAGAATCTCCTCCTGCGTCAACGTGTCAATCAGACCGGTTGGCATCTGCGAGAGCGGCGAAGGAATCTGCTCTTCCACTTCGTCTCGATTGACCGCGGTGAGCCGGCCGGGGTCGAGCATGTTCTCGCTGACCAGGTAGTTCTTCCCGGACAGGTTCGCGATGCGTCCCGTAACAGTCTTGCCGCTCTCCAGAACAAACGTCGTCGCTTGGTACTGGTCGGAGATGACTTTGCTCGGTTCGAGAATCGCATCGAGCATGTCCCTGTCGTTGAACCGGCGCCCGACCGCGTCGAGGACCGGGCCGACGATTCCCCCCTCACTCGCAAAACGATGGCACTTGAAGCACGCCCCCTGAGCGAACATTCTCCGACCGTTCTCGAAGTTTCGGCCCGTCTTTTGTGTCTGCAGAACGGGGAGCAGTTCGGCGACCGTCCATTTTTTGACCAGCTCACGCGGCTCGACAATCGAGACACTGGCCGGATCCGGAGTCACAGCGAGCGTCTCCTTAAGCTGCTCCTTCTCGTCGTCACTGAGGCGTGCGATGGCCTCCGATCTGATGTTCCCGAGGAATCCCTGCAACGAATGCCCGCCTCGATGGGCGGCCGCTTTGTTGAAGTACGCGAAGTAGCGTTTGTGATCGGCGAGCGACCAGTCTTCCTTCGCCGTCCGCAGCCACAGAGCCAGCTGCATCTGCTCCTCCTGAGTCGCGGCGTTTTCGATCAGGCCGAGCGTTCTTGGCACAACTTTGGGGGCCTTCAGATAAATCAGCACCTGCGACAGCTCACGATTGATCCGCGTCGACTTCGCCGGATACAGGGGGTCCAACTTCTCCAGCAGCAGAGTTCGCATTTTGTCCGACGGCTGACCGACTCGGATCAACTGCAGCGAAATGGCCCGCAGAATGTCGAGCTGCAGCCGCTCCGATTGATCGGCAAACGGAATCTGTGCGAGGGCGTTAATCGTGCCGGCCTGCATCCGCGGGCGTTGATCCTCAGGAATCGATTCGACACTGCGGGCTCCAGCAATCGCCAGGCCCACCAGAGCGTCCGGCCGGCCCGCCAGCCGTCCGGTCCCCCACTCCTTGACGGAAATGTGCTCAAGAGCAATTCTCGCTGCGAAGCGAACGTGGCGGTCCGGGTGTGCCAGCGCGTCGAAGATTTTCGCCGGCTCAACCGTCGCATTGTCGGACCTGTGGAGTTTTTCCATTTCTTTTCGAGCGGCGACGTCCGGATGCGGCGGCGCCGTGATCTGCGGAGGAGGACTGGTCGACTCCTTGCCGACATAGGTCACTCGATAGAGACCCGACTGAGTTCGTCGGCCTCCAATCGTGAAGTACATCGCCTGGTCTTTCGGGTTGATGACGATGTCTGTCAGTTGAAGCGGCGTGCCCGATGCGAAACGTTCGGCCTCGCCGGTGTAGGAAGCTCCGTCTTGTGTCATGTGGACGGCGTAGAGAACGCCGTAACTCCAGTCACAGATGAAGAGTGCCTTCTGGTACTTCTCCGGAAATTTGGCGCCCGTTCCGAAGACGATCCCCGTCGGCGAGCCGGGGCCGATGTCGACGACCGAGCCGAGGCTGTCCGGGTAATACTCGGAAAATTTTCCAGTGCCCGAGCGCCAGCCGAACTCGGCTCCGCTGACGACGTGATTAACCCGCGTCGGACGGTACCAGGCTGTGCCGACGTCCCATTCCATGTCGGCGTCGTAGGTGAAGAGTTCTCCGTCCGTGTTGAAGGCGATGTCGTACTCGTTGCGGAATCCGGACGCGATCAGTTCGAACTTGCTCCCGTCCGGATCGGTCTTCGCGATCCAGCCGCCGGGAGCCGTCTTGCCGACGGCGTGCCCGCCGGCGTCCCACATGCGAGGCAGCAGTTGATCCTCGGCCCAGTTGCGAGGCACTCGCGACGTTTCCGGATCAGGGATGTCCGTGTGGTTGCCACCGCAGACGTAAAGTGATTGTCGGTCCGGCGAGAGAATGACCGCGTGAGGTCCGTGTTCGCTGCCGCCACGGATCGCCCGCAGCAGTTTCACCTCGTCGAGCTTGTCGTCTCCGTCGGTGTCGCGAACACGGTAGAGGCCTGAATTCTCCGCGTTGACCATCACGTAAAGTGAATCGAACGCCCATAAAAGTCCCTGAGCCATCCCCAGATCGACGTCGATCGTCTCGATCTGAATCGCCTTTCCAGAAATCGCTGGCGGCGTAATCCGGTACAGCTTGCCGTACTGATCGGAAGTGATGAGCCGTCCTTTCGGATCGGTCGTCAGGCACACCCACGAGCCCTGTTCGTCCGGAACCGAGTACAGCAGTTCTGCCTTGAAGTCTTTTGCCAGTTTGATCTGCGAAACCGGCGTCGACTTCGGAGCCGGCGGCGCTTCGTTCAAGAGCGCGATGCTGCGAATTTCGATGGAGCAATTTCCGTTGTGCGGGTCGATGCGAAGCTGGGTGAGGTCCTGCTCGGGCTTGAAGTAAACATCGATTTTACGGAAGTCGTCGCCGGCCGAGCTGGCCTCAAAACGAGCCGACCTGGCTTCGCTCGTGCCGCGTTCCCCCTCCGTCGCCCAGAATACCTGCCCGTTCAGTCGGCCCGAAAAACGGGCGAGAATCCGCAGCAGCTTCCAGCCGGCAGGAGCTTTCACGTCCGCGCCGAAGTGGGGGTCCGGTCCGGTCCCGACAAGCGTCAGCAGCCCGTCACGCGTGCCCAGCTCGACCTGAGTTATCGCCTGCCAGCCGGCCGGCCCCTTGTCGAAGGTCCATTCGCGAGCCACTTCCGGCTTCGCCGCGACCGCCGAAGAAACGCACATTCCTGACACAAGAAGGACTGCTGTCATGCTCAGCGAGGTGAAAAGCCGCATTGTGGTCTCCATGACGGTTGAGGCTGCAACCCGTTTGCCGGTCGCGCCGGAAAGTCAGATCAAGCGTGGATTATGTGTGCATCGCGGCGCGAAGTCGAGCACCGACAATTCGCCCTGCTGTTTCCAATCGTGGCCGGACCGGTCGAACCGCGAAATCACACGCTCGGCATCGCCTGGATTTGAGACTCGAAGCAGAAAGTCGCCGCTGCGTCAGGCGACGCGCGGAACAAATCCCTCTGGCCCATCTGATTTGAGACAAAATCGACGATGTCGCATCAGCCCGTTTGACTGACTGTGAACGGGATCCCATGAATTCCCTTGTCCGACAGCCGGCTGCGAACTTCCAGCGACGGGACTCATCTTCAGCAAATCGACTCTTCATGCGCTTTTTGACAAAGATCAATTCGGCAGGGTGCCGAACATAACTAAGAATGGACTCGCCGAGCCGTTCATCCCGCCACGCGAGGAAGACGTCATGGTCGCAATTGCCAGCCCCACACTCAAAGCAGCCCCCCGCGAATCGAACCCCTGGCGAGTGGTTAAACGGTGCCAGACGGTTGAAGAAGCCCGAGCGAAGCTCGCAGAGCTGCGCAGCGCAGGCATCGAATCGAGCCTGCTGATGGACGCCGGAATTACCGTCGTCGCCCATCGCTGATCGGAACGCAGGCAGCCTCTGCGTCATCGACTACTGCCGAAGCTTTTTCCGGTAGTCGGCAATCGTCTTCCGCGCCTCGTCGACCGTCAGCTCTCCGTCGGAATTTGCATCCAGACGGGTGAAGATGATGAGGTACTTCTGCGGGACTTCGTTTGCCGTCAGTTTGCCGTCCTTGTTCTTGTCGAGGTCGGTGATCCCGTCGATGATTTTGGAGACCTCGACTTTCTGGCCGCCCACGTTGAGCAAATCTGCATCCCCCGCCGGCTTCTTTGCACCGGGCTCAATCCCGAGCACCGATGTCGGCGCAGCGACATCGAAATAGCCAATCATCATCTCGTTCCATGTCTGATCGCCCCATCGGACAGTCTCAGTCGGATCGGGATTGTTGAGATTGGCCTCGGAATTGTCGTAGTGAGCCACGCAGCGAAGATACGCTCCTTTGGGCAGCGTCTTCGGCTCGGCCAGTCGGTAGGCCGTCTGCCAGTTGAAATCGTAGCGCGGCACGTCGAGAAGAGTTTCGCTTTTCCCGTCGGGATAAAAGACCTCGTAGCGGAATGCCTTTCCTCGAAGATGCATGTGCGGCATGAAAGCAAGCAGCGTGACCGGCGACGGAGCCGTCTGCGATCGCGATTCCACTTTGAAGTTGTCGGCGCCGGGTGGGATGACGAGGCCGCGATGCTCAGACGCCTGCTGAGTCGTCACGACGTGCTTGACCGATTCCGGCTCGGCGAAGACGAGTCCCAGTCGGCTGAGATCCTTCACGGGAGTCCCGATCGGCGTGTAGTGAATCTGAAACACGAGTTTCGACCCGGCCGGCACGAGCTTCGCCATTCCGTCGTCGTAAACCGGTGACCGGTGCCCTGGCACGTACGCGGCAAGAAATTCACCGTTGACACTCGCAAGGCTCGACCGCTGGCGTCCTCCCGGCGGTAATGCGAACACGAGAATGTGATGCACGACGGCTCGGTTTCCAGGCTGCAGCTCAGCCGCCTTGATCCACTTGTCTTCGGTGAAACCCGGATCCACGTCGAAATGTCTGTAGCGGACGGTTCCTTCTGCCTGAACGTCGTACGGCTTATCGGCCATGTTGATGACGAAGTCCGGCTCCTTCGGCAGGAACCACCCGCTGGTGTGGCTAAGCGGCTCAGGCAGCAAAGCGGGGTCGCCCTCAGGAGAGCCGGCCTTCACCCAGTCGCGAAGCTGCTGCTTGTCCTCGGCCGTCATGACGCGCGCGTTGGAGAATTCTCCGTGCTTCGGGCTGGCGTGCCACGGCGGCATCCGCTGATCCTCGATGACCTCGAGAATCGTGTCTCCCCAGCCAACGACGTCTTCGTACTTTGTGAGGCTGAACGGAGCGATCTCGCCTTCGCGATGGCACTCCTCGCAGTTCCGCTGGAGAATCCGTGCCACCTGATTGGAGTAGGTAATCGGGCTGTCCGCTTTGGGTTCTCGAATTCGCCCGATGAAACAGCCGACGACGTCCGTATGAGGTGCTTTGACCTCGCGCCCGGCGAGCAGGTCCTCGACGGCGTCTTTCAGGAACGCTTTTTCCACTTCGTCGCGGATGTACCCGACGCCGTACTGGTCATCGATCCGCCCGTGATAGCGCACCGTCCGTTTTTCGTCCAGGACGACGATTTCCGGCGTCCGCGTGACGCCGATCGCGTCGGCCAGTCGATTTCCGGTGTCCTTGAGAACGGGAAACTCGATGCCGTGCCGCCGCGCGTGGCTCGCCACTTCGGTCAGCGAATCCTGCCGGTTCGAGTTCACGCCGAGAAACGTGACTCCGCGCGACGCCAGCTCGGCGTTCAGTGAAGCCAGCCGCGGTGCGTAGAGCTTCGCCAGAGGACACTCGGTCCCCAGAAAGGCGAGCACGATGACTTTGCTGGAACCGTAGTCGCTCAGCGAGTGCGTTTTGCCCCGGTAATCCTTGACGGAAAACTCGCTGACCGTTCGCCCGACCAGCGACGTGGCTTCCGTCGAGTCCGCCGAAACACCGGCCCTCGTGACCGAGAGAACCAGGCAGCAGGCAGCGGCAGTAGAAAATGCAACGGCAGAAAACTTGATCTTCATGGACAAACCAATTGCTGAATTCCGGAGATGGGCGGCAGAGGATAACCGAAACGAAGAACCGACATGAACCCCGCCGAGGCCTGGAAGTTTCTGTGCGGAACATTCTCAGCCGTCCGACCCTGCATTACCGTCCGCACGGAGAGGCATCCGGAAGAGCAG
This sequence comes from Planctomycetota bacterium, assembly GCA_027623235.1. GTDB lineage: Bacteria > Planctomycetota > Planctomycetia > Planctomycetales > Planctomycetaceae > JAQBVJ01. The sequence goes on along the minus strand of JAQBVJ010000011.1, from coordinate 37,299 downwards.
CCTCGTCGTCCACCGGAATTCTGACCTCACGGATTCGAATCAGGCATGATCTCTGGCGAGCTTTACGTCTGCCTGATGTTGACGGCCCCGCTTTACGGCGCGTTCACGGCTCTGCTGTTCCCTGTCGCCCGCCCGGCGATCGTGGCGGTCGGCCTGCTCTGGCTGATCGGTGCCGTGAGTGTTTATGGTCCTGAATCGATCTTCTTTGGCAGCTGGCTTGGCAGCGCAGTCGAGGAATCTATTTCAGTTCTGCTTGAGTTTCGTGTCGATCGCTTTTCGGCATACGGCATCGGAGCTGTGGCCGTCTGCCTGCTCGCCGCACCGTTTCTCGCTGAGTTCACTTCCGGCCGCGGCGGAGACAAAACACCAGATCGGCACATCGAGTCCGCTCCCCGTTTTCTGACTCTTGCCGCCACCTGCGGTCTTGCGTGTACCGCAACCGATCTCAGTGTCATTGTGGTTCTGTGGCTGCTACTCGACGTCACCCTCGCAATCCGCTTTCGGACTTCTTCAACTGGTACTCCGGCGGGCAGCGCTAACAAAGCGGCACCACTGCAATCGCTTTACGTGTCGTCGTTTCTGCTGATCGTCACTTTGCTCCTTATCAGCGAGCGGTACGGCACATTGCGGATCGATGAACTTGACTTTTTCTCCCGCCCTCAACTCGTTGTCACGCCCGACGGTATTCATGAAGGCATCTCTCTCGATCGGCGCGTCGACGCTCAAGCCGCTCCACTCGGAATCTGTGTCTTCCTTTCTCTGGCCGCCTGTTGCCGGGTCGCGTTGCTTCCGTGGCTGCTCTGGCAACGGCGGACGAGCAACCGCTCGCGACCGCTCGACCTGATTATCGTTTCTCTGGCGACGCTGATTCCGGCGTGCGTCCTGCTTATTCGATATTCATTGGTGCTCAGGCACGACACGCTGACCCCGTTACTTGTGGTGAGCCTGGTTGCGGCGGGTGTGGTCGCCGAACCCGTCTCGCGCTGGCTGTTCTCCGTTCCGCTTCGAGTCGCAGCGACGACGGCCGAGCTGTTTGACCGGCATCTGATGGGCGGATCCCGCGAAGGAGCCTGGCTGGCTCATTGTCAGCGAGCGGTCGGGAACGTCGAGCACCTTCGCAGCCTTGACCCGAGGTACGCCGCACTGGCCGCCGTGCTGTGCCTGGTGGGACTTCTTCTCGCCCTGACCGGAACGGGGGGCTGACCATGGACCTGCTGGGACGAGTCATCGCGTCGGCCGCGTCGCACGTTGTGCTGCTGCTGGTCGTGCTGCCCGCGTTCGGCGCGATTCTGGTTCGGCTGATGCGCCGCGCGGGGGCCGAGTCGGTTTATTACACCGCCGTGACGAATGTCTGGACAGGGCTTGCGCTGGCCGTTTTGATGCTCATCGGTTTTCTGACGGGAGCCTTTGAGACATCGGGGGATGACTCATCGAACGCGCGGCCGGACCGGCTCGTTTCGTCGATCCTCTGGCACGGCGAGCTGCATCCGACCGTCATTCCTTCATCGTCGACTGAACCGGCAAGACCGTCCTACATCGCGGTCGGGCCGGACGCGCGGGTCATCGTCGGGGTCAGCGGAGTCAGCGTGTGGCTCATTCTGCTGACCGTGGCCGTCTCCGTCGTGTTCGTGCAGAGCCAGTCGCCGGAACACGACCGAGTGATCCTGCGGCTGTCGTGGATTCTTCTCACCGAAGCCGCCCTGATCGGATCCCTCGCCGCGCTGGATGTCGTGCTGCTTTCGTTCTGCTCGCTGCTGTCCGTCGTCGGCCTGTCCGTTCTGATCGCCGAGTTCGGTGGCCCGCTGCGGCGAGAGGCCGCGCGAAGATTTTTCATTGGTCAGCTGGCGTCCGGACTGCTGCTGACGTTCGGGCTGCTCGGGCTGGCTGTCAGTCACTGGTGGATGCAGGTCACCGAGGATCGGCAACATCCGGATCTGACTTTCTCGCTGACGACGATGGTCGAGCAGATTCCCGTTCTCTCAACGATGTTCGAGCCAGCACTCGACTTCTGGAACACACTCGCCCCGTGGCTGTTTCTGATCATCGTCGCCGCCCTGTTTCTGCGAGTGCCGTTTCCGCCGCTTCATCACGGCTGGCTGCGAGTCGCCGAGCACGCTGACCGGCGAGTCGTCGCGTTGATCGCCGTCGGCTATCTGCCCGCGTCGATGCATCTTCTGTTGCGAGTCGTGCTGCCGGTTTTTTCCACTCAGTCCATCGACCTCGGAGACCGACTGCTGGTCTGGGGAGCGATCGCTGCGGCGGTTCTCGCTTTGGTCGCGGCCGCCACGCGTTCCCGGCAACGCCGCCTCGCCGCCATCGGTCTATCCGTTTCGACGATCGCGATTGGAGCAAGTTTTCTCCAGCTTCCCGGCGTCGTTCACGGAGCTGCCCTCGCCACGATCGGCACGTCCGCGGCACTGGCTCTCGCTCTGCTGTGTCAAAGCGAAGCCGCCGTCCGGGACGTTGCGACTTCGTCCTCAGAAACTCCGGACGGGATTTTTCGTGCGTCTCGCGGAGCACTGGCCGCGCTGCCCATCGCCAGCCTGGCTCTCGTCCCGCCGACTGCGGGTTTCTGGGGAGTCCTGTTAATTGTCGAAGGCCTGTTCCCCGACACCCCGGCAATCGCGATCTGCGTACTGGCGACGTTTGCGTGCCTCGGCTGGACAATGTGGGACGAGTTCACGCGAGTCATCACTCCGGGAGTCTCCGGTGCGCATCCGGGTGAGCCGACAGAACCACGCCTCGCCGCCCCGACTCTCATCCCGCTGGCCGCGACGCTGGTCGGCGTGAGCCTGTTTCCGGCGAGCGTCCTGGACCACGTCGACTCTCAACGGACTACGGAATCACAACAAACAACTGAATCAAATGCCGTATCCACAATCCCCAGCGGCGCGACCCCTGCCCGCCAGGAACGCACGCCAGCCTTGTAGCGAAACGGCATTGAAGTTGTGTCGGCTGATCGCTGATTGTCGCCTTTCGCTCTGCGAAAGTAGCGTTCCTTTCGCGGAGCGAAAGGCGACATTCAGCAAAACCCGGGTGCCATTGGGCTTACGCCGTTCCGCGACCGGGAGGAGGCCCGACCGTCGCTGATTCCTGCTCCACCCTTGCAGACTTCCGCTGTCTTAAAAGAATGGACGCTGCAGACGGCTTTTTCTTCTTCCTCTCCACGCGAGGCTCGCTGGAACCTGACCATGCTGACTCGAACCACTCTCTCACTTCCTGCTGTTTTCTTCTTCGCGACGCAGTTGGGTTTCGCGCAGGTCGACAACGTGACGCTCGACTTCAGTCGGGACATCCGGCCGATCCTGTCCGATACCTGTTTCAAATGCCACGGACCGGACGCGGAGCAGAGGGAGGCCGAACTGCGGCTCGACACGCGCGACGGACTGTTTCGAAAAGTCGAGGGAGTCAGCGTGATCTCGCCGGGGGATCTGAAGAACAGCGAACTGGTCCGGCGAATCACGTCGACCGATCCCGATGAGCAGATGCCTCCGCCGGACTCCGGTCGATCGCTCACCGCGAAACAGCGAGACCTCATCCGGGAGTGGGTCAAACAGGGAGCCGACTGGAAGCAACACTGGGCCTTCGTCGCTCCGAAACGCCCGGCCCTGCCGAAGCTGACATCGCGCGAGAACTGGCCGCGTAATACCATCGACACTTTCATCCTGTCACGGCTTGAGCAGGAAGATTTGCAACCTTCGCCCGACGCGGACCGACGCACACTGATTCGCCGAGTCACGCTCGACCTGACCGGCCTCCCGCCGACACCTGAAGAGGTCGCGGAATTCCTGGCGGACGAATCGCCAACTCAAGAAGCGTTCGAAAAAGTCGTCGACCGTCTGCTGGAGTCACCTCGCTATGCCGAACGGATGGCCGTCCGGTGGCTCGACGCTGCTCGCTACGCCGACACCAGCGGTTACCAGTCAGACGGCCCGCGGCAGATGTGGCGGTGGAGGGACTGGGTGCTGGAGTCGTTCCTCAACAACAAACCGTTCGACGAATTCACCATCGAGCAGCTTGCCGGAGACATGCTTCCCGACGCGACGCTCGACCAGCGCATCGCGACCGCCTTCAACCGCAACCACCGAGGCAACGCGGAAGGCGGCATCGTGCCCGAGGAATTCCAGGTCGAGTACGTCGTCGATCGAGTCGACACGACGTTCACGATCTGGCAGGGCCTGACGATGGGTTGTGCCCGCTGCCACAGCCACAAGTACGACCCGATTTCTCAGAAGGAGTACTACCAGATTTTTGCCAGCTTCAACAACATCCCGGAAAACGGTCGAGCGTTGAAAGAAGGCAACTCGCCACCGTGGATCCTCGCCCCCACACGCGGGCAGGAGGACGAGTTGCAGAAGCTGACACTCGTCGCGCAGACCGCTCAGCAGGCGGTCAAAAAGCTGGACCGCGCAATTCAACTGCAGTTTGAGACGTGGATGAAAACCGGTTGGAGGGCCAGCGCCGACAGCATTCCCGGCGACTGGGACATCAATGATGGCCTGCTCCTTCGCGCTGATCTGCAGTCCGCCGGGCAGCCTGTCACGACGGCCGTGTACACGGCACCGAAAGAGAAGCCTGAGCCGAAAGAGAAGACCGAGCCGAAAGTCAAACCTCCGACTCCGCAGACAAACGGCAAGGTCCAGTTCGTCGAGGCGCGAAGCGGGAACGGAGTTCAGCTCGACGGCGAGGGCTTTGTCGAAGTGCCGCAGGTCGCAAGCCTCGGCTACTTTGACGCCTTCTCGCTGGGAGCTCACGTCTTTCTACCGAAACTTCAAGCCGGGACCGTTCTCTCGAAAATGGAACTGGTCGACCGCGGAGCCGGATACAACCTGCACATCACCGACTCAGGAAAAGTTCAGCTGAACCTGGTGAAACGCTGGCTGGACGACTCGCTGCGGGTTGAGACCGTCGATGCGATCCCCGCCGGCAAGTGGGTTCACATTTTTGCGACGTACGACGGCACGCGGGTTTCGGACTCGATCCGAATTTACATCGACGGGAAGCCCGCACCGCACAAAGCCAACCTGGACGGCATCAACCAGAGCTTCGCCAGTGATGACCCCGTGCGGATCGGTGCCGGCAATTCCAACTTCCGCGGGCAGATTGACGACGCCCGCATTTACGATCGCGTCGTCGAGGCCTCCGAAATTCAAGTAATCGCCGAGCCACGTCCGGTGAAGGAACTGCTCGAAACTCCTGACGGCGAACTTTCCGACGCCGGCGCCGGGAAGCTCAAGTACTACTTCAATCATCATGCCGCTCCACCGACTTTGCTGGCCGCAATTCGTGCTGCCGAACTCGCCACGAAACACGTCAACGAATTTCGCGACGCGCTCCCCACCGTCATGGTTATGGAAGAACTGCCGGAACCACGAGCGACGCACATCCTCAACCGTGGCCAGTACGACCATCCCGGCGAGCGGGTCCACATGGGCGTTCCCGCAGCGCTGCCTCCGCTTCCCGACGACGCTCCAAAAAACCGGCTCGGGCTCGCGCGATGGCTCGTGTCGAAAGACAATCCGCTGACAGCTCGCGTTACGGTCAACCGGTTCTGGCGGGATCTGTTCGGCACGGGTCTCGTCAAAACGACCGAGGACTTCGGGTCACAAGGCGAGCGGCCGAGTCATCCGGAACTGCTTGACTGGCTGGCCGTTGAGTTTGTTGAGTCCGGCTGGGACATACGGCACATTCTCAAAACGATCGTCATGAGCCGCACGTATCAGCAGTCGTCGAAGATGCCGCCGCTGATGCTTGCGCGAGATCCTGCGAATCGGTTGCTCGCACGCGGAGCCCGCTTCCGCCTGCCCGCCGAAACGATTCGCGATCAGGCACTCTTCGCCAGCGGCCTGCTCACTGAGAAGTTCGGCGGTCCCTCGGTCAAGCCGTACCAGCCGGAAGGCCTGTGGAAAGAAATTGCGTCCGACACCGAGTACGCCACCTCAGCCGGACCGGACCTCTACCGCCGCAGCCTCTACACGTACTGGAAGCGGACGGTCGCCCCGCCAATGATGGCCAACTTCGATGCCAGCGGCCGCGAGATGTGCGAGGTCCGCCTCTCCACCACCAACACGCCGCTGCAGGCTCTAAACCTGATGAACGATGTGACCTTTGTCGAGGCGTCACGCAGGCTCGCCCAGCGGGTCATCCTCGCCGGGAAGTCACCCGAGGCGAGACTCAACCGGGCGTTTCTGCTGACCGTCTCACGACCCGCCAGCGAGTCCGAACGGAAACTTCTATTAAGCAGCCTGACTCTCTACGTAGACTTCTTCGGCCGGCACCCGGACAAGGCCGCGAGCTATTTGAAGTACGGCGAGTCCGACCGCTCGGCAAAGTTGAACGTCGCCGAACTCGCTGCATGGACGACGATCTGTAATACCATCTTGAATCTCGACGAGACCGTGACGAAGGAATAACCCGCCTCTTCGCACATCCACTGCCCTCAATCAAAGGCGCCGCTGTGAGACAGACATTTTTTTTACTGATGTTTGCGGCAGCACTCTGCACAACCGCTGCCGCTCAGGATGAGCTCACCTGGCCCCCTGCTCTGCCGGGAAACAAACTGTTTGTGACCGACACGTCCGAGGAGTTTCTCAAACCACCCGCGTCGCTCACCGATGTGCCCGTTGCGAAGACCCCGCCGCGAGTCGATTTTTACTACTACCCGGGACAGGACTATCCGGGAAAACCGTGGAGCAACTGGGGCGACGGCAGCGTGTCGGGCTCGAAGTATTTTTCGGCGATCGGCGATCACCGGGCTCCGCAGGGCAACGGGATGGTTTACGTCTACGATTCGGAAACGCAGGAACTGCGGCAACTGGCGAGCACGGCAAAGACGATCGTTCTTCCCGAAGGACATTACACGCCCGGCAAAATCCACAGTCGAGTCGATCTCGGCAGTGACGGCTGGCTGTACTACTCGACGCATCGCGGTTCGACGCGCGTAACGACCGACCAGTACCACTACAAAGGCGACTGGATTCTCCGCACGCATCCGGACACGGCAAAGACGGAAATCGTCGCTCACGGGCCGGTTCCGAAAGCGTGTATTCCAACCAGCATTCTCGACCCGGACCGGCTCATCTTTTACGGCGGCACGGCGGCCGGAGCTCACACGGACAAGACTGTGACGTTTTTCGCCTACGACATCCGCAAACAGAAAGTGCTGCATACAGCCGTGCCAGGAGCGCGACGGTACCTCATTTTCGCCCGTTCGACCGGCTGCGTTTATTACATGGACGAGGACGTGGACAAGCTGATGAAATACGACCCGGCCAGCGGCAAGCCGCCCTTTGTCATTGAAGGATCGCTCGGCCTGCGTGCCGCCACCGAAGAACTCCCCGGAAACGTCGTTTACACGATGGGCCAGCAGGACGACCGCATCTACCGCTTCAACACGAAGACCGAAAAGATCGACGACCTCGGCCCGTTTGCCATCGGTGCGCAAACTTACGTCGCCACTCTCGACGCTGATCCGACCGGCCGCTACCTCTACTACATTCCGGGAGCTCACGGCAGCAGCTATCGCGAAGGCACCGCCGTCATTCAGTTCGACACGAAAACCCGTACCCGCAAAGTGATCGCTTTTCTGCACCCGTTCTACGAGAAGAAACTCGACTTCGTCCCCATCGGCACCTACGGATCGGCGTTGAGCCCCGACGGTTCGAAACTGTTCGTCACCTGGAACGGTTGCCGCGGCGGGCAGGTGCGAGGCAAATACCCGTTTAACACGTGTGCCCTCACCGTGATCCACATTCCCGAAAGTGAGCGTCCGCTGTGAGATCACTCAACACCCAACTCCTTGCGGCGCTGACTGGCCTGCTCCTGCTGAGTGTCACGGGACGCGGTGAGACTCTCGCCGCTGACAATCCCTTCGCTTTTCGCGACGTCACCCGCGAAGCGGGACTGCTCCCGGCGCTGACGGGAATGAACGGTCACGGAGCCGGCTGGGGAGATCTCAACGGAGACGGTTTTCCGGAACTCTACGTCGGCGGCTTCGACAAGAGTGGTGAGCATCCCAACGTTTTGTTTCTGAACTCGCGAGGCAAGGCTTTTTCTCCGGTCAACGCGAAACCGACGCGAGTCACCGGGCGGGCCAATTCCATTCTGTGCGTCGACTTGGACAACGATGGAGACCTGGACGTTTACCTGTCGAATCTTGGCGGCGGCAAGACGGGTTACGCCGCTACTGACAGCCGCCTGTTCCGCAACGACGGCGGTCCGGAAATGCTCACCGACATTTCGACCGAATCCGGAGCGTGCCCCGTCGGCTTTCGTGGTCGAGGTGCCTCGGCATTCGACTACGACGGCGACGGACTGCTCGACCTGTTGATTGGTGAGGCCGTGCATTATGGCTCGCCGCGAAGATCGCGGGTGCTGAGGAATCTTGGCGACCTCAAATTCGCCGACGTCTCGGAGCAGGTCGGGCTTCCGGCCGGAATCACCGGACTCGGCACGACGGCCGCCGACATCAACAACGACGGCTGGCCCGACATTTTTCTCGCCGGTCGAAACGGTGGAAACCGCCTCTTTATGAATGACGGCAAAGGTCACTTTAAGGAGCACCCGCAGTCGCCCGGCCTGTTTGAATGGCAGTTCAAAGACGGCGACGACACTCCGTGCGGTGCCTGTTTTGCCGACGTCAACCTCGACGGGTGGGCGGACCTGCTCATCGGACAGCACTACGACCGACCCTGGCAGGAACCCGTTTCGATCCGGCTGTATCTCAATCGAGGCGGCCGGTCAAAGACCGGTTCCAAAGCAACGTCGATTCAGACTCCACTGTTTGAAGACGTCACCGAAACTGCCGGCCTGTCGCCGCTCTTTATAAAGGCGCCTCACGTCGAGGTGCAGGACTTTGACAATGACGGGCTGCCGGATATTTCGACTTCGATCGTCCGCTTCGCCGGCTCGCGCGTCGTCCCGACGATCTTCCGAGGAGTCGGCAGCAAAGCGGACGGAATCCCCCGCTTCGAGCTGACCGGCCGCGACGTGAATGACTATCCGACCGCAGCCGATCGGGAAATCCGGAGCTCCGGCAAGTTCTTCGAAAAGGTGCTCGCCGAACGAAAGGTCATGTACACCGCGCCGGCTCCAACCGCCGACTTCGACCGCGACGGAAGGCTCGACATTTTCCTCGCCAACTGGTTCGCCGAGTCGCCGTCGATGCTGCTTCGCAACGAAACGAAACCGCAGAACTGGCTTCAGGTGAAGCTCAACGGAACACCGCCGCTGAATCGAATGGGCATCGGCTGCAAAGTCACGCTTTACGAACCGGGAAAAGCCGGCGAGGCATCGTCGCGAATCGGACACCGCGAAATCAGCGTCGGCTTCGGATACGCATCGGGCCACGAAGCGGTCGCCCACTTCGGCCTCGGCACTCGCGATTCGTGCGACGTCGTCATCGGGCTACCACACGGACTCGGCCAGGTCACGCACCGCGACGTCAAAGCGAACCAGCGATTCGAAACGAATCTCGCCGCGCGTCGCGAGCGGCTTGTCCCGTGACGCGAACGGCGGATTCTCCTTCGCACCACCTCAAAGGGATCTTCAATGCGGATTGACAGGATTGAGCTGTTTCACGTCGCCATGCCGTTGATTTATCCGTGGAAGACGGCCTACGGCGAGGACGCGGCCATCCATTCCGTTCTGTGCCGCATGACCAGCGGTTCCGTCGATGCCTGGGGCGAGGCGGCTCCGTTTGCGGCTCCGTGTTACAGCCCCGAATGGGCGGCCGGCATCTTTGGTGTTAATCGAGACTGGCTTGGCCCCGCATTACTCGGGCAGGACGTCACGTCGGGTGACGACCTTCAGGAACGCCTCGCCGTCTACAAAGGCAACCCGTTCGCAAAGGCCGTACTCGACACTGCCTGGTGGGCTCTGGAATCGAAGCTTCAGAACCGCCCGCTGCATGAACTGCTGGGAGCAACCCGCACCTGCGTGCCTGTGGGAGCGGACTTTGGAATCATGGACTCGCTCGACGATCTGGTCGCCGCGATCGGGCCAGCCGTCGAACAGAACTTTCCCCGAGTCAAACTGAAATTCCGGCCGGGCTGGGACGTCCCGATGCTCGAAGCCGTGCGGCGGGAATTCCCGGACCACACTTTCCACATCGACTGCAACAGCGGATACCGACTGTCCGACGTCGAACTTTTTGAGCGGGTCGACGATTTCCATCTGGCGATGATCGAACAACCGCTGCAGCACACCGACCTGCTGGACCACGCGGAACTGGCGCGGCGGATTCGAACACCCGTGTGTCTCGACGAGAGCCTCGTCACTCCACGGCAGGCGGAGCAGGCGATTGCCCTGGGCGGGATCGGCTATTTCAACATCAAGCCCGGCCGGGTCGGCGGGCTCACCAACGCCGTGAAGATTCACGACATCGCGGCAGCGGCCGGAATTCCGTGCTGGGTCGGCGGCATGCTGGAAAGCTCCGCCGGAGCCGCCTTCTGCACGGCCCTGGCGATGCTTGATAACTTCACGTATCCCGCGGACATTTTTCCGAGCTCGCGTTTTTATGTGGAAGACCTCGCCACGCCGCCACTTGAGCTGGTGGCTGGCGAGGGAGGCGTTCCGAGCGTCGCGGCTCCGCTGGAACTTCCCGTTCCCGTCGAGAGCCGGCTCGACAAAATGTGTCTTCAACGAGCCGTCGTGACAAAGTGATCCTGCAAAACGCGGCGAGCCCGTAAACCGCAAAGGAGTGCCGCAATGCCAGCCATTTTTCGCTGGACACACCTCGTGACCCCGGACGAAATCGACGAGCAGAATCACGTCAACAATCTTGAGTACCTTCGCTGGACTCAGACCGCTGCGGTGGCGCATTCCGCGGCGCAGGGATGGACGGCCGATCGATACCGCGAGGAAGGATCCGGCTGGGTCGTCAGAAACCACTTCATCGAGTACCTCGCCCCCGCTTTCGATGGCGAGACCATCGAGGTCGTCACCTGGGTGGCCGGGTTTCGAAAGGTCACATCCCTGCGAAAGTTTCGCGTCATTCGCCCCGTTGATGGCACGCTGCTCGCAAAAGCCCAGACGGACTGGGCCTACATCGGAACCGAACACAGCGTCCCTCGGCGAATCCCCGCATCCCTGGTCGAGAGCTTTGAAATCGTCGAGGACGAGCCGCCACTTTAGTCATGGCTTCCGCCGTCGGTGCCTCGTTCAATTCCGCTGCGATACACTCCTGCCAGGCATTCGGAATTTCCCGGTGATTGCAAATCCAGGAATTTTTGCGAGGGACGATCATGGACCAGGCAAAGCAAAAGCAAATCGCTCAGCAGTTTCTGAATGAGCACACATCGCTGACTCGACGGTTTTTTCTCGGCCTCGGTGCGACCGGCGCGGCCGCTCTGACGGCGTCGCCACTCCTTGCGGCTGAACCGGACAGTGAGGCTGTCCTGCAGAAAGCCGTATCGAGCATCGAAACCTGGTTGACAAAGCCGGACGACTTTCGCGACGTCTCGCGCGGCAAGCCGCTGCCACATTCGCTCGACGAAGAAACCAGAAAGGCCGTGGGATTGACCCGGGACACCTGGAGTCTCGACGTGATCAGCGATCCGGAAAACAAAGCTCGGCTTGGAACGGAACTGAGCAAAGAGACCAATAATGCATTCCGGTTTGCCGACCTGATGAAGCTGGCCGAGAAACACGCGGTGCGATTTCCGAAAGTGATGACGTGCCTCAACATCGGCTGTCCGCTTGGCAACGGCATCTGGGAGGGCGTGCCGCTGCGAGAGCTTCTCTGGCTGACGGAACCGCGCGAGAACCTGCGGCGCGTCTTCTTTTACGGTTACCACAACGACAAACCCGACCAGATGTTTCGCAGCTCACTGCCGGTCGGAAGGATTCTCGAAGATCCCTTCGATCTGCCGCCGGTCATCCTCTGCTACAAGCTCAACGGTGAATGGCTGACTCAGAAACGCGGTGGTCCCGTGCGGATCGTCGTTCCGGAAGCGTACGGTTTTAAGTCGATCAAATGGCTCAGCCATGTCGTCCTGTCCAACATCTCGCACGCGAACGACACTTACGCGAACGGCAACAACGATCTCGACAGCCCGCTGAAGACATTTGCCGCGACGATTTCCGTGCCGGGAAAATTGAAGCCGGGCGAGCCCTTCGCCGTGACCGGCTGGGCTCAGGCCGGAATTTCCGGGCTCTCGAAAGTGCAGGCCTGGATTCACGATGAGTCGAAAGAGCTGCCCTCTGGCGACAAGTATCACGAGACCGCTTCCTGGCAGGACGCCAAGCTTCTGGGACCGCCTGAAACATTCGGAGGCGGACTTGCCGAAGGTCGCATCCCCAGTCCGACAATGAACTTCGATCCGAACACGGGACGCCCCATGTCATGGCCGATCCGACTGTCCCGAGCTCACTGGGCCATCCTGTTCCCCGGTCTGCCGGCAGGCGAGTACACCTTCCGGTGCCGCACAATCGACGAGAAAGGACACGCCCAGCCGATGCCGCGGCCATTCCGCAAGTCAGGCCACGCGGCGATCGAGCGGGTCAGTATCAAGGTCGAGGCGTAGCGGTCTGTTGAAAAATGGAGCGGCACGGCGGAAGCCGAACGGTCCCAGAGTTGTGTCGGTTGATCGCTGATTGTCGCCTTTCGCTCTGCGAAAGTGTGGTAAGCTTCCAGCTTGCCGAGTCCGAGGATCGCAAGCTGGAAGCTTACGCCACGATACATTCACAGGCTCTCCGCGAAAGTAGCGCTACTTTCGCAGAGCGAAAGGCGACAATCAGCGACATGACTCATGGGCAGGATGCGCATACCACTTTTGTTGAAGCCTCGCAGGAGTCTGTTTGTGGCCTGGATTCGACTGATCGACGAAAGCGACGCGACTGGAGCCCTCGCGAAACTCTACGAGTCAAGCCGCGCTCGCGCCGGCGGAATTGCAAACATTATCCGGGTCATGAGCCAGGACGCGGACTCCGCGGCACAGTCCATCCGCTTTTACATCACGCTGATGAAATCGCCGAATGCGCTCAGTCCAGCTCGGCGGGAGATGCTGGCCGCCGTCGTGAGCAACGTCAATGACTGTTACTACTGAACCCTCTCGCACGCACACGACTTCGGTCTGGAGTCGGGAAACACGGAACTCGCAAAGCAGCTTGTCTTCGATTATCGGGACGCGGCTTTAAACGACGCCGACTGGGCTCTCTGCAACTACGCCGTGAAACTGACGCTGACGCCGGGCCGAATGACGAAAGAAGATCTGCAACGGCTTCGCGACGTCGGATTCGATGATGAGCAGCTCACAGTGGCCGCTCAGGTCATTGGCTATTTCAATTACATCAATCGAATTGCCGACGGCCTGGGAGTTGATCCGGAAGCCGATATGACTTTGCCGGTCGACGAGTGGCTTGCGAGGAAAGGGCAGAACTACGGAGACGGCCTGGCCTGATCACTCCGCCGGCTCGCCCGCGGCGTTTCGCGGATCGACGATCGTCAGTCGCTCTTCGCCGATCAGCCGGCGCAGGTCCGGCAGATCGAAGCTCTGCAAAGCTCCGTGGACTGTGCTGCACAACTGCCGCTGAGTGACGATCGTCCGCGCGACGTTGTCCCAGCTCGTCAGCCCACCTTCGAGTCGCGCCCGTGTAAACAGCTTCGGCTCACACGCCACAGCGTGGAGGGCGGGAATCGTCGCCGCACCCCGGGCGTCAATCTCAAGGTCTCCCTTGAGGCCCAGCGTCTCCCGGACAAAACGCTGGCACTGCAGCAACTCCTCGGTCTGCAACCGAACTAACGAGCCGCCCAGCATGTACAGCACGTAGTACTCGGCGGAATTCGGCCCAAGCACACCGGACATCGAACCGTAGCGCCACGGCTTCATTTCCGTTTCGCCGAAACCAGCCAGATCGACGGCCACAACGGTCGTCCCCTTGTCGACAAGACCGGCCAGCCTGCTGTCGTCGGTTGCGGAGGATTTGCCCTTGTCACTGACAAACAGAACCGCATCTCCCGTCGGCTTTTCGGCACGGAGCACGACCACCGGCGTCGGCAGCGCCGGGAACAACCTCATCAGATACCGGTCCACCTTTCGACCGCGGTCAGTCACAGTCACAGCCGCAGCCTGTTCAACGTTCAGAGGCGGCAGGTTCGACGCCGTTCGCAGGCCGACCACCTGCCGGACGAGTTCGCGCTGTCCGTCCGCGTCACGGCCACTCAGCGCGTTTCTGCGAAATTCGGCCGCGCGATCGGCCTCGGCCTGATAGAGGTCGAAGATTGAACGGGCACTCGGGTCCAGAAGAACCTGCCCCTGCGGCGTACACAGCAGACGCTCCTCCGGCAGAGTCTCTTCATTGGCATTCTCCGTGATCGGCTCATCCACGTTGAGCAGCCAGCGGCTCATCCAGCGAACCATGGCAACGCGCAGTTCCGAGTTGTATCCGTGTTTCGCGTCGGTCTCTGCCAGATCAATCCGCTCTGAGTATCCCAGTCGAGAGTACAGCCTCTTCGCCTGTCGAAACGCGATCCACGAGCCTTCAATCGGAACGAAGTCCTGCGTTGCGGCGAGAATCAGCGCCGGGCGAGGTGCTCTCATCATCAGAAAGTCGGGATGGTCAATTCCAAACAGTGTCTGACCGAAAATATTCTGCTCCGCGTCGCCCGGACCAGGCCGTTCGTTTTTAATGCGAGTCGTCGTAATGAAATTTCCTGGCGCCGCGCAGACGATCCGATCGTCGAGCGACATGAGAAAGCTCGTCAGATTGCCGCCGCCCGAATTGCCGGTACAGCCGATTCGAGCAGCATCAATGTCGTCACGGCTCTGCAGATAATCGATGCCGCGCATCCCGTCCCAGATGCAGTACGTCGCCAGATTCTTTCCCAGCGGCACCGGACCGACTCCCGCCACCATGTGCTCGCCGGTGGATTTGAACAGCCCGACCGGCAATGACCTGCCGGACTCGTCCCGCTTCAGAACCTGCTTCCTTTCGCCCTGACCAATCGGGTCAAAGATCAGCGCGGCGATTCCATTCTTCGCCAGCAGAATGCAGACGCGTTGATAGGCGTCCGCGGCCTTGCCGTTTTCAGTATGTCCGCACGGCACGAGCACAGCCGGAAAAGGTGGCTTCGTGTCCGGCAGATAAAGATTCGCCGTCACCGGAAAATCCGGCCGACTTTCGTAGACGACGTTTTCAATTCTGTATCCGGTCCGTGCGATTCGACTGACAACGCGGGCCGTGATCTCTCGTCTGCCGTCCGGCCCGGTGACCATCAAGCTGCGATCGAGAAAACCGCCGAGGCAGACTGTGAACTGTTCTCGCAGCTTCAATTGCCAGGACTTTATCTGTTCCTGGGTTTTCAGTTGCTCGTAATCCGTCAGACGTCGATCGAGCGCTTCGTGAGCGAGACCTCGCACGTAGTCGCGCAGAACATTCGCCGTTGCCGGGTCGCTTCGATCAAGGACATTAAGCGTGCCGGGTTCAGCGGCTTCTGACGATGCCGTCATCGCGAACGCGGCAGCGATCAGCAGAATTGTTGTGGAACGGAGCATGCCGTTTTCCATGGGTCGGTCCTACAAAAATCCCCGCTGATTTCCGGCAAATCAGCGGGGACGAGTCAACGGGAAGACGATTGCTGCTGCTACTCGGAATCGCTGGCCGGTCGTTGTGGTCGCGCTGGTGTTTCAGGCTCCGGGCCTTTCTCGGGAGGGGCTCCGAGCAGAGCTTCCCACTTGCCGGTCTGCTCATCCGAAAGCACGTCTTTAAGCAGAGCCTTCCACGGCCCCCTGGCTTCGTCACGCTCTTCTCGAGACACACGGAAGCCAAGAGCACGTTCCGCTCCCTGGAGCTCGGCCATCAGATCGGCCACCTGTTTCTTCTGTGACTCGTCGAGGCCCAGTTCGGTTGCGACATCTTCCCGGGCAAACGCTTCCGACCCCAAACGCTGAAACATCAACTCTCGGGCCCGAGCAAACTGCTCGTCGTCGAGGATCTCTTTCGCGGCCGCCTCGCCTTTCGCCTCCATTTCCGAGTTCATTCCTAGAAATGCAGCGCGACGCTCCTCTTCGGGCAACGACTGAAGCGTCGAAAAGTCGGGTCTGATCGATGCGACAATCTCCGGCAGCTTTGCCAGCTGGTCTTCGGTCATCCCGAGTTCTGCCTGAACCCATTCCTGCTCGACATCGCCCAGCAGACCAGGACTCGGACGGCCACGTCCGCCACGCTGGCCACCGCCTGGTCCCCCACCGCCTGGTCCCCCGCCGCCTGGCCCCCCACCGCCAGGTGCACCGAAACCGCCCGGGCCACCGGGGCTGAATCCGCCGCCAGGCATCGCAGCAGTCGGGGATCCACCGTAGCCATCCATCCCTCCGCCGGCAGCGACGTCTTCGCCGCTTCCCCCTGCAGTCTTGATCGGCTCCGGTTCGGCGGCATCCGGCGTGGCATACGAAATGAGCGCGGGATCCTCTTCGCTCGCTTCGACGGTCAGCTGGATTTCGTAATGTTTGAAGAAGCTGAACCATTTCAGGGCGATCACTTTATTGGCCGCCGTGCCTCCCACTTTCTGACCGTCGGATTCCTTTTCAGACGGCCAACCGGAGATATCTGGTCGAAGATCACTCAGGCGATTCATCCCCTCTTTATTGATAAACCGATCCTGCACTGCGGCGAATGTCTTGTCGTAGCCGTTTTTGGACGCCGCCTCGATCCCCACCACGACGACAAGCACGCCGATCAACGACCAGACAATCAGTCGCTCAACTGGCGACCTCCCCTTCGGAGTCTCACGTTCGTCTGCAGCCACGTCATCTGGTATGGAAGTTGAGTCGGGCACGATAATTCCTCCGTCTTGAGTGTCGAGGGTCCTCGAAGTTCAGAACGCACATCATGTCCTGAGCCCGGATGAATCGCCATTCCGGCGGGGAAAAATGAGTTAAGGAGAACGCTGAGCTCCTCATCAAAGCGACCGTCAACAACTCAGTCAGGCGACCCTGACGGACGTAGGCGTCCGGATCAGTCGGTTGAGGTCGAAGCCGGTTTCCACAAAGTACGCGGTCAGTTCGGTGAGCAGCTGCGGGTAGCTCGGCTTGTTGTGCTCGCCCAGGTCGTCAACGGGATCGACGATGCCTCGCCCGAAATGGACGGCCCAGACACGATTCACCGTCGCTCGGGAAAACCACGGGTTATCACCGGAGGTCAGCCATTTCACCAGGCGGGTACGACGCGTCGCGCCGCCCTCATCCCCGCTTTCATCACCACCGAGGAATTTCGGCAGGACGATTTCTTCCGTCTCTGGAATTCTGACTTCGCCGGTTGCAATGTCGGCAACCTGGAAGGCCACCTGCTGAGCCTGTGCCGGTTGCTGGAGCCTGGCAAAGAACGCCGCGTAGCCCCAGAAGTCCTTCCGCTTCCAATGATCAAAGGGGTGGTCGTGACACTGAGCACACGAGATCTGCGTCCCGAGGAAAATGCGCAAGCTGCTTGCCGCGAGCTCTTCGAGCTTCAGTTGCAGCGCCGTATAAAACAGAGCCGGCCCCGTCTGATTGGCATTGCCGTTCGCAGTGAGAATTTCGGACACCGTCTTGTCGTACGGAATGTTGTCTGCGAATTGCCCCCGCAGCCACGTCTGAAATCCGTTGTCTCCGCCGAAACGCCGCACCTGGACATCGGACGGCAGCATTGCATCCTTCCACTGGTTGGCAAAGTGGGTCGCGTGAGTCGGTTTGTTGAGCAGCCCCTGGACCAGCCGCTCCCGCTTGTCCGGGCTCGGGTCATCCAGAAAACTGTGGATCCCGGAAATCCCGTCACCGTCACCGTCATTGATCGGCGGGATGATACCGCACAGGTCAAGCCACGCTCGTCGCAGGAACTCGGCATCACTGGCAGGCGGAGCCGGTTTGATGCCGTTCTCCTTCCAGCTCACAGCAAGGAGCTCGTCGATCCGAGCCGCCATTTCATGCTCACTCGGCGGGGCTGCCGACAGCACTCCTGCCGAAGCGGTCACTGCGAAAACAGAAAGCAGAACCAGACAGCGGAACATGGGACTCTCCTGAGCGTGGAGACAGGTCAACCTCGACAAGGCCGGTCCTCAAACGAAATCCACGTGCGAAGTCAGCTTACGAAAGGTGGGCGATGAGAGAAACGAAAGGCAAGCCATCGCAGATGTCACGGGAGAAATCGGAGAAGGACTGATTTTGCGTTGGTCGTTTTTTAACAACATCTGGAAGAGACGAGGCCCAGGCAACGAAGCTGAAGAACATCCCGATCGGGGCCTCTCACGGAGACACCGACGGCGTCATCTGGCCCATTCGCCCTCGCACCATTTACGAGGCTGTCAAGCAAGCCGGCGGCAATATCCGCTCACGCGCGAGGCGGATGGTTCGATTCTTCCATGACTGTTCGCAATTCCGCATTCAGTCGGCGTTGGCTAACGGCGCAACAGCAGACGGAAATAAAGCACACTCCGATGACTGTCCACGTGCCGAGATTCATGTACCAGCGATTAAGCAACCACGAAAGTCCAACCGCAAAAGCGGGGATAGACGGGATCGAAGGAAAGATGGCGGCCCCGGCATTCGGTTCTCGACCGTGACGCACATGGCCAATATTCCCGGCGGTTATTTCCAGAGAAAACCCAAACACCGTGACGATCAGTGAAGCGATAATGACGGCCACGTAGCCCATTGATGACTCCCGAGCAGTATGTCTGACGCTGGCTCCGCTCACGCGGGGCCGCTTCGTCACAAGGCCGGAGATCGACTCAATCATCGATTGTGCCTCTCCAGCGAAGACGAGATTTTCGTTTAGCACGAGCATGCCGTGTTCCTGCTCGATGTGCAATTTATGGAGACAACGTCAGACTGCCGGCGTACGCTGCTCTCTCATTCTTCGTCTCACAATGACCGCCCGCCTCGTGGCATCCCCGCACAAGAGTGTTTGAATCGATGTCGTTGATGACCAACCTGAACCGTGGCACCGGCCTCGTGATGGCAGCGGCCATGCTGATGATAACTTGCAGTTCCGCGCTGGCTCAGTCGGGAACGGATGAGGGAAAACTCAATTCCGAGTCGTTCGTCCGAATCCACAAGCTGATCGGGCCGCAGCCCGGCGAGTCGCGATGGATGGAGATCCCCTGGTTGACCGACCTGCGCGAAGCCCGTCGAAAGGCTGCGGCCGAAGGGAAGCCGTTATTCCTCATGGTGTCAGGCAAAGGACTCAGCATCGGGATGTGTTGAAGCGGCGGAATCGACGCGGGCCGTGCGCCCGCCTGGTGGTCAGAAAAAAACGTCAAGCTGATTACGGAGCACTTCGTTCCGCTCTCCGTCTACGGCGCCGATCAGAACCGCAAAGATTCTGTCGGCCAGTTTTACCGCATGGCAGAACTGAACCTGGACAAATTCGAGGCGATGCAGTGCTGCTTGACCGTGCGTGGCAAGGTTCTTGAGCAGGCTCCTGGTCACCCTGGGATGGACCTGGAAAAAGTAATGGAAAAGTGGAGAGCCCTGCCCGACGCAGAACGTGCCAGCGTCGCCATTACAAAAACCGACGGAAGCGACGCCGATTCTCAAGACACCGGGCTCACTCCACCTGCCGGCGGTTTGATTCTCAAGGGTTATACGCGGGTCCTCATGAACGACAGCGAGGGAACGCTGCGCTACGTGAACGGCAAAGATCTCAGAGACGGCAACCTGGGGGAATTCACCCTGGATGCCGACTATCAACAGGGACGCACCGCTGCCCACGAAGCCCAGCCTCATTACCTGTGGCTGACCGAAGCGGAATGGCACTCGCTGATACCCGCCGACCCAAAGAAGGGTGACGTGGCCGCGATGCCATCGGGAATCGCCACCCGAATTCTGCGCTGGCACTTGAACCCACTCCGGTTTTACGGCAGATACGGTCGGGACGCGCTTGAACGCGAAGACGTGCGAGCTGGCCAACTGGCACTAACCGTGGAATCCGTCTCGGCCAGTTTGATCCGGCTTCGGCTCGACGGATTCGCCAGGCTTGGCAAGGTTCCGCCTCCCGCCGTCGCTGAAGGGAAAATCGCCAGCCTCGATGAATGGGGCTACGAGCCGCGAGTCCTCGGCTTTCTGGAATACGCCCCTCAGAAGCGGATCGTTACGCGGTTTGACATCGTTGCTCTGGGCGAGCATTTTGGCCGGCTCGGCATTGGCAGACGCGCTCCCTCACGAGTCGGCCTCCAGCCGCTGGGAATGGCCTTTCATTTGGTCAAGGGTGACAACCCCGCTGACCGCGTTCCTCCTGGACGTCCCTCCGATTCCCAGCGCTATTTCAACCTGAGCCAATAACCAGGCGACTCACTTCAACTCAGCTTTGGAGAACTCAACCATGTCGGCCCCAGTGTTTCAAAAGAAAGTTTGCTCTGGGAAACATCCTCAAGGACCGAATCCATAAGATCCCTGCCCTCAGATGCCAACACACGCCGCATCGTTTAACCTCCCTTCCCGATCACCATCCCTTCACGATTCAATATAGAAACAGCGAAGAAATGACTAACCCCAGCGGCTGTGTGACACTTGGGCTTCAGGCGAGTTTTGGCTTTGGAGACCGGATGGGGCTGGCGACGCCTGGTCATGTCGAGTCCATGCGGCGAGCCGGCAAGGGGATCGGGGCGATCTACCCGCAGCAGTCGATTCGCGAGATGACGCGAACGAAGCGGACGGCTCAGCAAGTGATGGACGATGCCATGAACGCGGCTCGTAAGAGCGGCTGGACGGACCCGATCGGAGCGGACGCTGACCACCTGAAGACTCCTGCCGATGTCGATGTGACAGCCGCAGTCGGTTTCACGTTTTTCACAATCGACCCATCCGACGGCGTCGATGCTCATGCCGACGACTATGACGAAGCGCAACTGCGGGAGAAGTTCGCCGCCGTGGAATCGGACATCCACTGGCTTGCCGATTACAAAGGCAGGTCCGTCGGCCTGAGCACCGGCACGACGATTGAACTCACCGAGGAAGCGTGCCTTCGCGCGGCGGTCAAGTACGGCGGAGCAATCAACCATGCCCTCGCGATGTCTGACTACATCGCTAAGGTTCATGCCGAGTCCGGCAACGATTTCGAAATTGAATTGAGCGTCGACGAGACCGAGCAGCCTACGACTCTCGCCGAGCATTACATCATTGCCGACCTGTGCCTCAAAGGCGGCATGAAGCTCGTCAGCCTGGCTCCGCGATTCATTGGCGACTTTGAAAAGGGAGTCGACTTCAAAGGCGACCTCGCTGCGCTGGACGTCTCACTGGCTGATCATTCGGCGCTGGCGAAAGAACTCGGTCCGTACAAACTCAGTCTGCACTCCGGCTCCGACAAAGTGTCGATGTACGAGTCTCTGGCTCGAGCCACCGGCGGCATGTTCCACGTGAAGACGGCCGGTACGAGCTACCTGGAAGCCATCCGTGTTGTCGCCCGACACGACGAGGCGCTCTTCCGCGAGATCATCGACTTCGCCCGTGACCGTTACCCGACAGACAAGGCGACCTACCACGTGTCGGCCACAAACGAAATGGCACCGGCACCGGCCGACGTGGCTTCCGTCGAGGAACTCGAACGCGAGTACCTGGAATTCTGGAGCGAGGTTCCCGAGGGCAAAGGTTTCACAAAACCCGGCCGGCAGATCCTGCACTGCACGTTCGGCTCGGTGCTGACTCACGAGAAGTTCGGCCCGCTGGTGCGAAGCGTCGTCGAGACTCACATCGACACGTTCACCGAAGTCCTCGCCGACCACTTCGAGCGGCATCTTCGGCCACTGGTCAGAGGCATGGAAGCGGCCTCTTGATTTCACAATTTCACCACGACAACGATGCCTCGCGCCACAAAGGGGCATCGTTTTTCTTTGCGCCGATTCGTCGAAGGTGACACCTCGACGGTGACACCTCGCTGTGCGGTAAGCCCCTCCCGCGTCTCGCAAATGGCGACTCTGTCACGTCAGACACTTGCGGCATTTGCCTCACTTGAGACGGCAATGTCAGGCATGTCCCTCCCTGTTCGAGTCGCTTTGGTGACAGATCGTAACGAGTGATTTTTCGCGCACGCACTTCTTGCTGAGACCGCTCCGGTTTGGACTTGCCTCTTGATCCTCGACCTATTGTTGAGTTGACAAATTGTCCATACGACATCCTCCCTCTGGAGGAGACCGGACGACCGACACCTGCGATGAAGGGAGGACTGCATGAGAGCATTCAGAAACGATAAGGAAATTCACTTCCGGCAGTCGCTGAGGCATCGCATCGGCGTGGCCACGGTCGAGCTTGCCGTCTGCCTGCCGGTTGCCGCGACACTCGTGATGGGCATGATCGATGCGTCAAACGCGATCTTCACGAAACAGTCGCTGAAAATTGCCGCCTACGAGTCAGCTCGAGTCGCGAGTGCAACAAACTCAACTGAGGAACAAGCGAGAGCCAGGGCCGAAGAAGTCCTCACGTCACGTGGCCTCGAAGACGCTCGCGTCATTGTCACACCACGGGTGACAAAACTCACACCGCGCGGGACACCGGTCACGGTTTCAATCGAAATGGATACGGAAGACGCCTCTTACAGCGCTTCCTGGTTCGGAAGTGACGCGAAGTTTTCGGTCAGTGTCCGAATGGTCCGGCTGTAAGCAGCAGAGAAAGGCATCCCGCAATGAGAACTCTCCCGAACATTCAGCAGATTTCCAGGCACATTTCCGCCATCCGGCTGACGCTGCGAGAGCGTCGCGGAGCGATGCTGATTCTGATGGCTGCCATGATGTTCGTCTTCGTGGCGATGTCCGCATTCACTGTCGATGTCGCCTGGATGCAGCTGATCAGAACGGAGCTTCGCGCATCGACGGATGCCGCCGCCAAAGCAGGCGCTGAGGCGCTCGCCCGCACTCAGAACGGCCGATCGGCGGTCAGCGCGGCAAAACAGTTTGCAAAAGCGAATCCCGTCGCGGGAAATCCCGTCAAGTTGAACGACGCAGACATCGAGCTTGGGCGTTCGGAGCTTCAGAACGACGGGACATGGAAGTTTCAGTCGGGTGCTACGCCTTACACGGCAGTCCGTGTCAACGCTCACTACGGGCGAGGTCATAAGAACAAGCCGATCAAACTGTTCTTCAGCCACCTGCTGGGTGATCCGACGTTTTCTCCCAGTGAGACGGCAACGGCCTCTCACCTGGAAAACGAGGTTGCGCTTTGCGTCGACCGCTCCCATTCCATGTGCTTCGACTTGAGCGGCGTCACGTGGAGCTACGCGCCGAATAATCCTCTGGCTGATCCCAGAAAAACAGGATTCCTGAAAGACTATCTGGCACCGCCGCATCCGACGGGAAGTCGGTGGGCGGTCCTGAATTCGGCGGTGGCGGACTTCCTGTACGAATCCGATCAGGCCTTTCGAAAACCCAAAGTGGCGCTGATCACCTGGGGTTCGGACGTCGTCGACCGGTACGCCACGCCTCGCGTCTGGCGTGCGGTCACCCTCGAGGCGCAGCTGCACACAAATTACAACCTCATTGAGAACAAGATGCGGGGCTTGACGAGCAAGCTCATGATCGGCGGCACCAATGTGTCTGCCGGGCTCGATGAGGCAAGAGATCATCTGACAAGCCGCCAGCACTCGAGCGATTCCGCCACCAAGACGATCATCCTGATGACCGACGGTGAGTGGAACCAGGGCCGTCTGCCGTCGGCTGCGGCTCGAGACTGCCTGGCAGCAGGAATCATCGTTCACACGGTGACATTTCTGCCGGGGTCCGATCAGCAGACGATGAAGGAAGTTGCCCGGATCACGGGTGGGCAGCACTTTCATGCGAATAACGCCACCGAGCTTCGCGCGACGTTCCAGGAACTCGCGCGGTCCCTTCCGGTCGTTCTGACGAACTGATCAATCTGTTGTGAGGCCACTGCCATGACCAATAATCCATTCCGCCGTCCCGCTTCGACTGATCACACATCCAATGATCGCCGATGCGGTGCCGCCACGGTTGAGTTCGTACTCACACTGCCGATCGCGTTCCTCCTGTTCTTCGGCGCGATCGAAATGACCCGGCTCAATTCGGTTCGGAACACGGCGGATAATGCCGCCTACGAAGGAGCACGACGCGCGATTCTTCCCGGTGCGAACAAGGATTCTGTCGACAAGGAAGCCTTGTCGATCCTGGACGCCGGCAGCATTCGTCACGCCACGATCACAATGGAGCCTGCAACCATCGACAGCTCGACCGAACGCGTCACCGTGACGGTCGCCGTCAACATGAACCGCAATTCCTGGGTCGCTCCGGTTTACTCAAAGGACCTCACGATTCGTCAAAGCTGCACGTTGTCACGGGAACAGGCTCTCAGCACAGGCACTTCCGCCGTCAGCTCCGGAAACAACGGGAACGGCGGGAACGGGAGACGAGGCGGTTAGCCGTTGAGTCGGTGTTCCCGCTTAACGACGCAGTTCTGGACCACAGCACGGTGTCGAAATGAGCGACTCGTGTGTCTGCGACAGATTGATTCGCCTCAGCCGGTCAATTCTGACTGAGGAACACTCCAGACATGTCGCGAATTTCACGGCATCCCAGAGGTCAACAAATACGCGGTGGCTCTCTGGCATCGTCAATTCGAGACACCGGGCGAGTGTCTCCTCCATCGCCGCCAGACTCGGCGGAGAGAAGTGTCCTTCTCTCTGAAGCTGTTCCATCATGCCGTTGCCGGCCCGAGTCGGCACGATCGAGCACACGGACACGCCGACTCGGAAAGCGTGCTCCACCGACTTCACGGCCCATTCGATGCCTTCCCGGTCAGACAGAAACGGGGGCCGCAGCAGGACGAACGCTCGCACGCGGATCCCCTCGTCCGTCAGCAGCCTGGCGGCCCGGTCGAAATCTTCGACCGTCATCTGCTTGTTGAGCCGCGGCAGAACGTCCGGATGAATCGTCTCCAGACCGAGGGCCACTTCCAGTTCCACATCATGCTCGGCCAGCAGATCACGGAACTTCAAGCAGCGAGGACCCGTCAACTTCGGATGGTTCTCGACGATGACTGAATCGAAGCCGCGCACCCGCTCGACGATCGCCGGGTAATCCGCAACCGGGATCGACATCGGGTCAAAGAAATTCGCACTGTTGTAAAGTTTGATGTGGCGTGCCGGTGGCAGTTGACTTAATGCGAAGTCAATTTGAGCCGGGATGGCTCCTGTTGAAACAGGCTCTGTCGTTGTGTTCTGCCAGAGATCGCACATCAGACAGCGGATCGGACATTCTCTGTTGGTGAGAAAGAGCGTCGCCACATCCTCGACCCGACCGGAAGCCGACCGTTCCGGCTCGACGAGAAATGCCCACGGGCGCATCACGTCCGTCCCGTTTCGCAACCCGCGCGCGGCGAGGATGTCTGAGTCGTTAAAGACTGGCCAGTCGGGCATCGGGAAGGAATCTCTGCCGGGAAACGATGGAAGTGGCCTCTCACGATTGGGGCTCAGGTCACCTGCTAACGCTCGAATTCGATGGCGATCCGTCGCAGTTCGCAATCATCGAATCTTTCCGGATCGTCGCGGCTTGGGTTCTGTCGCAACTGAATCACGTTGAGGCCCTGCTTCAGAAACTTGAGAGGCAATGGAACCCGCAGTCGTTCGGGACGGTCGATCGGCGAACGAAACTCGCAGTGCCGGTTGAGCGATCCCGCGTCGAACTCGTTCAGCAGGACATTCGTCGTCAGGAACCCGCGTCGCAATTCGGCCAGTTCCGGTGTGGCCCGCAACGTTGTCGGGGAGGCCGGTTCGAGCTCCGCCGCGTCCATGCTGAGGAACGCTCGGCCCGATGGCACTTCCGTCAGAACAAAGTGCAGAGGCCACGCCGTACCGTCCGGTACCGGACGGGCAAACGAACGCTGCAACAGACGCCCCAGGTGCCGCGGTCCCGAATCGAGCAATCGGTACTCGCCGCGAAACAGCGGCTCGATTCTGTGGACACTCGCCCACGGCAGCGTGATGGCGTCGTCAGTGCCAGTCGATTCGGTACGCAGCAGCGGATGCTGAACTCTGACCGCAGACCCCGTCAGTTGAACCGAGCCTGTGAGCGTGAACGCCGGCCGAACACCAAAGAACGTCGTCGCGGCATCCGATGCGAGCCAGAGACGACAGACATCACCCGATACGGGCCGCATTTCTTCAGGAGAAGGACGAGGCAACGCAACTCGGCGGACTTCAGGCCAGCTCAGTGAGACCGCTCCAAACTGCGTCTTCAATCGCACGTTCTCAGAATTCAAGCGAAGAGCGTCGCCATAGAGCACGTCGTCCGCGTGAGTCTCAACCGTGATTTGATCACCCGATGGCGACTCCCGCGATTCATCGACCGGCGCTTCCGATCGAGTCTGGATCAGGCAGCTCTGCACGACCGGCGCTCGCGCAGCGGCGACGGCAACCGGACTCTCCTCCGCCGTCGCATCGTGAGGTGCCGTCGACTTTCCGCCCATCGGCGAAGCCCGTACGACAATTGACCTTAACGTGCCTGGCGAACGCGATCCGCGGGCCAGCACGCGACCTGACAGACTCAAGGTCAGACCGTTGTCGATTGTCAGCCGCAGTTTCGAATGTTCTGCAAGGTCCGCTCGCAGCACGGACGAAGTCGCGATCGCAACTCGAATCGCGCCGAGTCGGCTGATGACGATTCGGTCCCCTTCGAGGCTGAGACGGATGCCCGATTCGACTGGCGAGTCTGCGACGTTCGCGGTCCTGGACTCGACAGAAGAGCTTCCGAACAGAAACTCCAGCGAGGCCTTGTCACCGACTGGCCAGGCGACTGACATCTCAACGAAGAGTGGGCCGCCAGTCGGAACGATGTCGCGTCGAAGCCAGCCACTGGCCGGCACCGTGACGGCTCCGCCTTGAACGGCAACGCGAGTCACGTCGCCTTTTCGAAAGGTCCAGAAGTCGTCCGACAGCGGCGATCCGCCGAAAACGATATCGCGGGATCCGGTCGGGACGGACACCGAGGCAATTGACCGGACCGGCACCGCGCAATCCTGCCCTGCCAGGAGGAATCGAGCCCGCGTCGAAACTTTGGCATTTACGTCGCGGGATTCTGAGGACCACTCACCCGATAATCGGACTGGCACCCTCTCACCTGTGGCAAGTGTCAACAGCCGAACCGGTGCTGAGCCAGCCGAGTCGAATGGTTGTGCAGGGTGCTTCAACGATCGAAAATCGGTCAATGCGTGACCCTCGGTCAATCGCCCTTCACCGTCCAGCGGCGCCTCGACGACATGACCGTCGACCAGCACACCATGAAGCGACAACGACCCTGGCCGTTCCTGAGCCATCCCCACTGACACGATCGCCAGATGGCCGATCGACGCCCAGAAACAGACGCACGCAGGAAACGTCGATAACGATACCCGCCTCACTTTCATCAGCGCTGTGCGACTGTTAAGTCTTCTCACGAAGTTGCCTGATGATCGAACCGCTACGAGCTGAACAGCCGGCAGCGAGGTGGATGATTGGCCGAAGAATTCTCTGAGTGACTGGTCGAATTGTGCCGCGTGTGTCGATGACTGACCAGCGTGTCATCGACTTCCCGATACAACCCCGAGGACGCTTCTACAGGGATCGGACTTCACCAATTGCCGGTTTTCCGAACCTTCAGCCCGTTGTCACTCGGAAGCGATTCGTATAATTTCAACTAGACTTTCCTGCGCCGTCCGATCAGCCCCGTTCACAGCAGCCGGTGTCACGACGACCTTCGAGGAAAGAAGACAGCAACCTCAGGACAGCGACCCCATGTCGACTGAGCAGAAACCACGAATTCTGTGTTTTGGCCGCGAGGCGGAAAAGACGCGGGAATTTGCCGAGAGACTGCAGTCCCTGTGCGATGTCGTGTGTCCGGATTCGATCGAAGACAGCCTTGAGATTCTGCAGACTGGCGGATTCTCAGGGCTTTTTTTGTGCGGCAGCGAAATGACCTCCGCGGGCCTTCTGCTTCAGGCGGGCGGCATTCTGCAGCAGCTTCATGATGGTCTGGCCCTGGTCGGCTCCAATCGCGAAGTCCTCTGGTATAACCGGCGACTTCAGGAAATCACGGGACAGAGCGAGTCTCTTAACGGGAAGAGTTTTTACGGCTGCTTTGGAACTGCGGAAATTCTGGGACCGGACTTCTGCCCGCTCAACACAGCACTGGGTCTGGGTGAGTCGGCCCGCAGCACGCTTCGAGTCGGCGACAAGACCTACTTCGATGTGGAAGCGACACCCGTCTTCGACGGCACGCCCGACGAGTTCGCCATTCCTCGCTACCTGATCGTCGTCGTGCGCGACACGTCGACCGAGGTCCTGCAGAAACAGAAACTCAACGCCATCTACCAGGCCGGCATGGAGCTGGGTGATCTGACGCCGCAGGAGTTGCTTGAGATGACGGTCGAGGACCGCATCGAGCTGCTGAAATCCAAGCTGCTCCACTTCACTCAGGATCTGCTGGAGTACGACACGGTCGAAATTCGATTGCTCGACCGAAAAACAAAACGGCTCGATCCCCTGCTGTCGGCCGGCATGCACAAAGTCGCCCAGGGCCGCACGCTGCACGCCCTGCCCCAGGAAAACGGCGTCACGGGTTTCGTCGCTGCCACGGGCAAGAGCTACCTGTGCGAAGACACGACCACGGATCCGCTTTACATCCTGGGTGCTACCGAGGCACGCAGCTCACTGACTGTGCCGCTCATGCTGCACGATGAGGTGCTCGGTACGTTTAACGTTGAAAGTCCGCGGCCACAGGGATTCTCCGAAAGCGATCTGCAGTTTCTGGAACTCTTTGCCCGGGAAATCGCCGTCGCTCTCAACACACTCGAACTTCTGGCTGTTGAGAAAGGCTCGACCGCCAGCGAGAGCACGAAGCTGATTCTCACCGAGGTCGGTGAACCCGTCGACGAGATCCTGCAGGACGCGACCTGGCTCCTGGAAAACATGACGACCGCCGAGCCTGAAGTCCGAGATCGTCTTCGCGACATTCTGAAGCACACACGCGACATCAAAGTTCTCATTCAGGCCGTCGGCGAGACGATTCGCCCGAAGGCCGGCCACGTTTCCCTCGAGTCAAACATTCGACCGAAGATGCAGCACAAGCGTGTCCTGGTCGTCGACAGTGACAACGACGTCCGCAAGGCCGCTCACGAACTGCTCGGCCGTTTCGGCTGCCATGTCGAGACCGCTCACGATGCCGAGGAGTGTTTTCTGCTCGCCCGATCGTGCCACTACGACGCAGTCATCGCCGACATCCGCCTGCCCGATCACAACGGCTACGAGGTCTTCGAGCAACTCCGTCAAATTGACGGCAACCTGCCGGTGATTCTGATGACCGGCTACGGCTACGACCCGGCTCACTCACTGGTCAAAGCCCGCCAGGCCGGCTGCATGTCGGTCCTCTTTAAACCGTTCCGCATCGACCTGCTCGTGACCGAGCTCGAAAAAGCTTTCACATTGCCAGCGGAACTCTCGGAGCAGTCGACGACGTAGATCGGAGCCGCTGCTCCTTTCTAAAGGCCGCAGATCTCTAAAGGCCGCAGATCTCTAAAGGCCGCAGATCGCACGTCGGTAGAAGCACGAGCCATCCGACGAACCCCGCGCTTTGTCGATCTCCTCATGATTCCTCAACTTCGGGAATCCGCCGACTGCCGCGTCTCTTTGGCCGTCACACAGCAGCGATCGCCAGGAAACCGTTCCGGTTGTAACGATTGTTCCGGCGTGTCGAGAAAGGCAAACGGGGTAAGTGGTCCGATTCTTCAAGCTGGTCGTGACGACCGCGTTTCCTCGTGAATAATCAATGAGGAAACCCACACAGTTTGTGCCCATCGCGGGCTGACTCGGTTTTTCGACGTATGGTCTGAGATGAGGCTCCCTGGGGAAGTCGCTTCGCGCCGGAGTTCTGGCGTGAGTCCCGACCGTTGTGCGAGTCGAACGCTCGACCGCCGTATTGACAGCGAATCATTCTGAAAGAATCGAAATGCCGGAACTCACCACACCGCAGCTTGTTCAACTCATCGTTTTTGTCCTGTGCGTCGGCGCGTACACGATCGCCGCTGCGGTCTGGGACATTCGAGTCAAGAAGATTCCGAACAAGCTGACACTGCCCGTGTTCGGACTGGGTCTGGTTTATCAAATCGGGTTCAACGGACTCGCCGGACTGGGTGATGCGGGGCTCGGATTTCTGCTGGGCTTCGGACTGCTGTTTCTGCTGTGGATGATCGGCAGCGGTGGCGGCGGCGATGTGAAACTTATCGGCGGCCTGAGCGTGTGGCTCGGCTGGAAGATGACAGGCTTCGTCCTGCTCGGAAGCACGGGCCTGGCCGCGCTTGGCACGTTCTTCATTCTGATTTACAGCATGATGTTTAAAGGGGTCTTCAAGACCAAAGACAAATTCACTTCATCTGCGGCCCGCGATGTGAAGAAGGGCGAGAAGTTGAAGAAGGAAACAATCAAGGACCGCGTCGCCCGGCGTCCCATGGGCTTTGCTGTGCCTGTTGCTCTGGCAACCTGGCTGGTCATTGTCTGGCAGTTGCCGAAATTCCCGTGGGTGTAGTTTCGTCCGCTGGAGTTCGCTTTCTCACACTTTTTCGACAGGCCGGATGATGCGTCGGTCAAAAATCAAACACGACAATTCGAACTGTCCCGTTTCGCCTGAAGCGGCGACTCCGACTCTGAATGCGCGCAAACGGCGACGAGGTTTCCTCAGCGCCGAACTGATTTTCACACTGCCAATCCTGGCGATCGTGCTGTTTGGTCTGTTCGAGTTTTCGATGCTGTTCTTCGCTCGGGGACAAGTCGCCGAAGCGGCTCGCATTGGCTGCCGCAAAGCCACGCTGCCAGGAGTTCAGGCGGTCGACGTGGAAGAGACCATCTCGAACGCGCTGCCGGCACGTCTGCGACGATCACTGCGCGTTCGAGTCGACTCGGGCGTCCGGTCCGGAGATGTCGTCACCGTGTCGCTGGCGGTCGACATGCAGGCCTGCTCACCTGATCTGCTCTGGCCGATCGGTTACAGCCTGCGGAACCGTCAGATTTATCACACAACGCGCATGATCCGGGAGTGAACTCATTCCTTTCTGCGTACCAACTGCCATTTACGACCCATATTGCCACAAGCGGTTTTTCATTCCACTGGTCGATCGCCGTCCGGGGGAGCTAACTCGAAACGAAAGTCGGATCGAGCTCATTCACTAAAGAGTCATTTTCCGGGCAGCCTTAAACGGCTGCCTGACCAGGTTAAAGGGAGCGTCCCGTGAAGAAACTGACACCCGCCACACTCGTCGGAATGGTCTTCGGGCTTCTTGTTCTGCTGATCGTCGGCTTCGTCGTCAAGAAGGTGATGTTCGCGGAAGAAGAAGTTGAGGAAGTCGTGCGGGGCCGCATTCTGCCAACGGCGCTCGGCGATCTTGAAGTCGGAACAGTGATCAAGCCGGAGCATCTTGGGCGGGCACGATTTATTCGCGAACTGACCGGCGATGAACTTCTCGTCGAGCAGGCGATTATCGGCCGCGTGGTCAAAAGACGAATCGAATCGGCCGTGCCGATCCTCGCCAGCGACCTGTACCCGCTTGGCAAGATGCCGCCTCTGGCTGTCAGCAGCGGTTACCGCGCGATGACGGTTCGCATTGGTGACGATTCTGCACTTCTGAGCGGTCTCCTTCATCCGGGAGAGCACGTCGATATCCACTGGACTCCGGAAGGCACCGCAAACAGTGACCCCCGCATGCAAGAGATTGGCGCCCTCTCAATGGTCCTCTTCCGGGGAATTCAGGTCCTGGCCATCAACAAGGCCTTCGTCCAGGAACCGCTCGAAGCCGCTCAGAACACGATTACTGTGGAGGTCGCCGAGAAGGACGCGAGTCTTCTGCGTCTTGCCGAAGCTCATGGAAATCTGACTCTCGCGTTCACGACAGATTCGAGCGGCACGTCCATGGTCGAGCTCAAAGATCCGAATCGAGCCACTCTCGAAGAGTTGCTCGGGCTGCCGCCAATTCCGGAGCCGATCCCGGAACCCGTTCCCCAGCCGCCGCCTCCTTTCGTTTCAACCATTTACCGAGGTTCCGGAATGTCCAGGGCGGCGTTCCGAAACGGCGTCCCGATCTACGGGGGCTATGACTACAACAATGGGAACTACAACAACATCGGACAGCCGAACGCTCCCGTTCAGCCTGTCCCGGGTCAGCTGATTCCGGGTGCGATTCCGGGACAGCCGGTTCCGGGTTTTGCTCCTGGCCAGCCACCGGCTGCCGGTTACTTCCTGGGGCCGACGTCAGGATTGCAGACTCAGCCCGGTGCGACTTCTTCGACACCAGCCAGTCAGCAACTGCCAGGG
Organism: Planctomycetota bacterium; assembly: GCA_027623235.1. GTDB lineage: Bacteria > Planctomycetota > Planctomycetia > Planctomycetales > Planctomycetaceae > JAQBVJ01. The sequence goes on along the minus strand of JAQBVJ010000011.1, from coordinate 5,054 downwards.
AGCCAGAATATTTCTTTGCTGCCGACATCAAGGCAGTAACTCTTCGACGAAGCAAATCCGCGTCGACCGATTTTCAATTCAACACGGGCGTGTCGAACAGCCCGGCTTCAACTTGAAGCCGGGCTTCTTGTCTGTACGGGCAGCAACCGGCCGTGCCGGATCGCTGCCAGAAAGAGGAGCATGACAGTTCCTGAGGATTTGCCGCGTCGCCGGCAGATTCCTGACCTATGTTTGACCAGTGGAATCCCTCTCGGACCACGGCGCCGTGTTTTGCGTTTCACCGGGATCGCCTCCGCACTTTGACTTTCAGCCCTCAGACAGTCTTCCGTCAGTCTGCTGACAGCGGACTCGCAAAGAACCGACATGCAGCGAATTCACTCCACGACTTCAGCCTCGATCGATCGCCGATCCACAACGCCGCCTGCGTTCCGCAGGTCGAGTGCGTCCGGTCGCAGTCGCGCGAACCGGCGAGGAACGATGGCTCCGGCCGCGATTATCGTGCTGGTTGTGGTGATTTCTGGAGTGGCTCTCGTGCTGGACAAGCTCTGGCTCGACGCTGCCGATGTCGAACTTCAAACGGCTACCGAATCCGCGGCACTCGCCTCCGGCGGAGAGCTCGTCACCGACGATCTGCTCAAACCGGAATTCGATCAGTCCGAAATCCTCCAGCGGGCACGGCAAAAAGGAAAAGCCATCGCCTCGGTCAATAAGCTGGCGGGAAGACCCGTTGAGATCGACGATTCGGAAGACGGCGACATTCGCTTCGGGAAAATCGTCGTGCAGGGAGACACCGGCCGCGAGGTCTTTGTCGAAACCAGCCGGCGACCGACAAGTGTCGTCGTCCGCACGGAACACAGCCGATCTCGAAACAACCCGGTTGCTCTGTTCTTTCAGGGCCTCACCGGACAACCCGCAGGCGATGTCACCGCGCTGGCCGAAGCCTCGATCGATAACCGCATCGTCGGTCTGCAGCCGCTCGACAGTGTGCCGGTTCCGGCCCTGCCACTGGCAATTCTGAAATCGTGCCAGGACGACCGGCGGCTCGACACCTGGGACGCGGCCATCGTCAATCGGCAGGGAGCGGACCGATTCCGCTACCACGAAGACACCGGCAAGATCACCTCCGGAGCGGACGGTCTCCCGGAAATCACGCTGCGAAGTGCTGGACGCGACGAAGACGTCAACAAGTCAAACATGTTCCTCTTCGCAGCGAAGCACACCGCAACTCACAACGACATCATCCGGCACATCCGATCCGGATGGACTGAAAAGGACCTGCCAAACGGCATCGACGGACTTCGGCTGGACCGAGGTCACGACGACTACGTGACGCTGAACGGTGTTGGAGGCTCTCTCTCCAACGAGCTCGCGGATCTCATTGGTCAATGTCGGATTGTTTTTCTTTACGACGAATTCCAACAACGCGAACACTCCCGCGAGGGGACTGTCCGCTGCATCCGAGCGGTCGCCGGACGAATTCTCAACGTGCGGCTTCACCGTAACGAAGCATGCGAGATCGTTTTTCAGCCGGGCGTCCTGACAACGCTAACGGCACTGCTGGCGGCAGAGACTGTTGTCGCGGGTTCGTGGGATCGCCTGGCTAACCCGTACATCTACAAACTTCGGCTCACCTATTAGGGACGCCGGGGATAACAAAACGACACGACCCGCCGGGCTGAACCGGCGACGACTCGTTAATCAATGAGGATTGACCATGGTGGCTGAAAGCACAGCAAAAGTCGTTTCCGAAAACCCGAGCCAGCAGTTCCAGCGTCTCAAGACGCATCTGCACCGGCGGATGGTCGACGCCATCGATCTGTCCAAAGCCGGAAAGATGAATGAAGACGAGCTTCGGCAGCAACTGCGATCTCTGGCCTCGCACCTCTGCACACTCGAAGAAGTCAATCTGGGCGGCGAGCATCGCGAGCAGATGGTCCGGGAGATCATGGATGAGATCTACGGCTTCGGTCCGCTGGAGCCGCTGATGAACGATCCGGAGATCTCCGACGTTCTTGTAAACGCTCCGGACCGGGTGTTTGTCGAGCGAAACGGACTGCTGCAGCACACGAACATTCAGTTTGCGGACGAGCATCATCTGATGCGGCTGATCCATCGCCTTGTCGGGCGAGCCGGTCGCCGAATCGACGAAGTCTCGCCGATGGTCGATGCGAAACTGCCGGACGGCTCGCGACTCAACGCGGTGATTCCGCCGCTGGCTCTGCGAGGCCCGACGATTTCCATTCGTCGTTTCCGCTCCCGAGCCCTCCTGTTTGAAGACATGGTCTCGATGGGGTCGATGGCTCCTGAGATGGCCGACTTTCTGGTCATGGCCATTCGCGGTCGACTGAATCTGCTGGTTTCCGGCGGAACGGGTGCCGGCAAAACGACGCTGCTGAACAATCTCAGCCGCTTCATCCCGGTCTCCGAACGAGTCATCACGATCGAGCAGACGGCCGAACTTCAGCTCCAGCAGCCGGACGTCGTCTCCCTGGAAATGCGACCGGCCAACGTCGAAGGCACAGGCGAGATTGATCAGCGGGCACTGTTGAAGAACAGCCTGCGAATGCGTCCTGACCGAATCATCGTGGGCGAAGCCCGTGGCGGTGAGGTTCTGGAAATGCTTCAGGCCATGAACACGGGCCACGATGGCTCGATGAGTACGCTTCACGCGAACGATACGCGAGACGCCCTCGACCGACTTGAGATGATGATCGCTCTGTCCGGCGTCGATCTTCCGACGACGATCGCGCGGCAGTACATCGCCTCGGCCGTTCAGCTGCTGATTCAGATGACTCGACTTTCGACCGGCGAAAGAAAGATCACACGAGTTTCAGAACTTTGCGGGTGCCGAAACGGCGTCTACGTCCTGGAAGATATTTTCGTTTATCGGTGGCAGGGAGTGGACGCAAAGGGCAAGGCCATCGGTTCGTTCTTTGCGACCGGCCACGAGCCAACCGTGCTGAAGCGACTCGCCGCGGCGGGATTCGAGATCCCGGCCAACCTGTTCGACGCTCGCGAGCTGCACTCCCGTTAAGTTGATGGTTGATCGTTGATGGGCAGGAAGCACAGCCATCGACGATCAACAATCGATCATCGACCTTCAACAATCGACTATCAACAATCGACTCCCCGCGGAGACCACTGTCATGGCGACAGGAATCAATCGTCAAATCGAAGCACTGCCCGGATTCGCCGACATCCTCGGTGATCGGGAAACCTTTGCGGCCTCCGACGAGGAAGCCGGCTTCGGCAACGGGATCAACAAATGGTTCGACGAGCTGATGCTGCAGTCCGGCATGGAGATCGTGCCGTCGCTGCTTCTCGGTCTCTGTTTGTTTTTCGGACTGGCGGTCGGCGGAGTCATTTTCATCATTCAGGAACACGTTCTGACGGCGGCCCTGCTTGGTTTCTTCGGATCTGCCGGCCCGATCGTCACCGCGGTCGTGATCCGGTCGCGACGTAGAAACAAGATGACGGAGCAGCTTCCGTCGATGATCGACGAGCTGGCCCGCGCTGCGAAAACAGGCCGCAGCATCGAACAGTGCTGGGAACTGGTTGCACACGACACGCCGGTTCCCCTCGGCGACGAGCTGATGGACTGTGCCCGTCGCATGAAAATGGGCGAGGACCTGCCATCCGCGATTCGCGATCTTCCCCAGAAGACCGGTCTGATCACACTCAACATTCTGGTCACGGCATTGTCCGTGCATCAGCAGACGGGTGGGGACCTGGTGAGCGTGCTGGAGCGGCTGTCTGAGACGATTCGTGACCGGCTTCTGTTCCTGGGACGGCTGCGTGCCGCGACGACGGGAAGCCGGGCCACGGCCGTGCTGATGCTCACTCTGCCCCCGATGATTATCACATTCTTCTCGTTGCGGGATGCGGAATACCTGCCGAAGCTGATGGATTCTCCCTGGGGTCAGGGCATCACCATCGTGGCGGTCCTGTTTGAAGTCATCGGCTCACTCTGGATTCTGAGGATTCTTCAGACCAGCCAGCGAAGTTGATCGATCACGGCAAACAGATTTCAACGACACGGCATTTTTCAACGACACAGCATTTTGAAGACAGTGAAGGCGACGAGGCCTGATCATGAATCCAACTCTACTGGCATTTGGCTTTTTCGCCGCGGTGTTCCTGAGTGCCGTTCTGGTATTCGGCACGCGGTTGGTTATCCGGTGGCGCAGGCTGCAGCGAGACGAAGCGGCTCAGCGCGCTGAGCTGGATCAGGTCGCCGCGGAGACGTTCTCCGCCTATCCGCCAGCGGAAACTCCCGCCTCGACTCTGCCTGCGGAGATGCCACTGGCCGAACCACTGCCCTTTCCCGCGTCCTACCCGGAACCGCCACCGCTTCCCGTTGAAGTCGCTGCTCCTGTCCCGGAACTCGCCGGAACCGGGTCGTATGCGCCGTCGGCATCAGGTGACCGTCCAGAATGGACGCCACCTCAACCGGCCGGATGGAGCCCGCAGCCAGTCGGCGTGAGCTGGGCCAACCAGTCTCTCTTCCACACTCGCGAAACGAGCTTCGAAGAGCCGGCACATATTCGCAAAGTCCTGCCAGGAGACATCCCGTCGAATTCGGACGACTACGTTCTAGGTCCATCGACACCAGCGTTTGCGACACTCATGCCGCTTACGGACCGAACGCGAATTGAAAATGAGCTGTCGCAGGCGGGCTACTATCAGCCGCACGCTCTGCAGAACCTGTCTGCCATTCGATTCTTCGGAATCCTGATCAGTCTCACTTTTTTCGGCGTGCTCTTCATGTTCGTGCCGCCGGTTCTGGAAATTCCCGTCGCAATCGCTGCCCTCGTCTTTCCGATGCTTTGCTGGGCTGTTCCGCGAGTTCTCATTCAAAACCGGGCCACAGATCGGAAAAGCGAAATCGAACGAGCCATGCCCGACATGCTGGACATGCTCAATATGTGCGTCAGCCAGGGCCTGACCATTCGTGCTTCGATGCACCGCATTTCTGATGACCTGCGGCCGTAACCGTTCACGGTCCGGTGCAATTACCTACGCTGCTGCGGCAGTGATCGCCGGAGATGGCGGTA